>VFKE01000166.1 GCA_009885695.1 Verrucomicrobiota bacterium
CCATCTCCTCGAACTCAGGCCGACTTGGAAAACAACCTTGTGCAGCACATGCGAATGCTCAGTAAATCTCCCGAACGCGCAGCCTCATATTTCCAAGCAGAGCTTATACGTTATGCGGCGGCGGCATGTTGGTAGCAGCATGATAAATGTCACTACTTTTTATTGCCTGGTTAATAGGGTGTCTCGCTCGCTTCGATGACTTGCAGCCAAGATGACCATTCAGCCACGACAGGCTTTGACCACATAGTCCAGCAACGCCCCGGAGAGCGTCTGCACCCGGAGATCAATGGGAGCCAGCAAGCCGTCATCCATCAGGATTATATTTCCCCGGTGCGTATCGGAAATTACCACCCTCCGCTCCGGATCGAAGTACGCCACCGCTCCGTCCACAGAGAATCGCTTCCATCCTCTGCGGGTGAAAAAATCGTTGATCTGATCAAGCGTGGCAGGAGTTCCTTTAATCGCCGACTGCTCAATCACCAATCGCAGGACCCGTCATCCTCCAGCACTCCGATGAAAATCACGGCGTCGCCGAACAGATCATTGTGCAGGCACCAGCGCTCCAGATAAGCGATGGGAGATGCCCGCTCATCCTCATCGGGCCGGTAGAGCACCAGGAGGCCAAAGACATCGGGCCAGGTCACCTTCACATAGGCGTTGGTCTCCCGGCGAAACCAGACCTGATGCTCGTTGCCCTCGTCGTCAGGAGGCCGGGCTAGTTCTGGGAGCGCTTGGCGGAAGAAGAGGTCACACTCGACGGCGTAACGGCGGAAGATGGTGACTTCCTCGAGGTAACTGGGATGACCCCCTTGAACACGCGCAACTGCTTCACAGCGTCGGCGTAGCTCTTCAACGTGTGCTTGGAGCGGGACTCCCGCAGCTGGTCTGACAGACTCATAAGAGAACATTGGAGGCAGACAGGTTAAAGATCAAGCGGCAACCCCGGGTCCTTGGCCGGGGCGAGCGTTTCGATGGAGATGCCCGATGATGGGCATGAGTTATTTCCTCCGCACCTGCCGGTTGCGCCGCAGCACGTGGTGTCCGCTGACAGCCGCAGCGACATGCCCAGTGCTCAGTCTGGCAGTGTCTTGGCCCAGAAGTTTGGCTTTTTGTCCATCTGAATTAGAATCCTCGGGTAGTTGCCAGACTTGACATGTCAATGGGCAATTGGCGTGACCTCGCACGCCCATAGCTTCCGCACGATCCGACCTTGACCGCGTCCCATTGAACCTTGACCCTCCGCCGCGATGCGCATTGCAGAAATTTTCTTCTCCATCCAGGGCGAGGGCCGGCTCGCGGGCTTGCCGTCAGTCTTTATTCGCACGTCCGGTTGCAACCTTCGCTGTCGCTGGTGCGACACACCTTATGCTTCTTGGAATCCTGAAGGCAATGAGATGACCATGGCTGAAATAATGGCCGAAGTTGAAAAACATCCCGCCCGGCACGTCGTGGTCACCGGCGGCGAGCCAATGATCGCCCGGGACATCGGCGTGCTGCTTCACGCGCTGCGCGATGCTGGCAAGCACATCACGATCGAAACAGCGGGCACGGTCGCTCCGAACGGAGTTCCCTGCGACCTCGCCTCCCTGTCGCCCAAGCTCAAGAACTCAAATCCTGATCACGAAATTTTCGGGAAAATCTGGTCGGAACGCCATGAAGCTACTCGCTGGCAACCGGAAATACTCCGGGAGTGGTGTTCGACCTACGAACATCAGATCAAGTGGGTTGTGGCAAGTTTACAAGATATTTTTGAAATTGAAGAAATGCTTAAAATTGCGGATCTAAAATCTCTGCCAGAACATATATTACTCATGCCGGAGGGCCGGACGGTCGCAGAACTCCAGCAGCGTGCGCCGCTGATTGTCGAGTGGTGCAAGACCCGCGGCTGGCGCTACTGCCCGCGGCTGCACATCGAACTTTTTGGGAACACGCGGGGGACGTGATCTCTCACATAAGTTTTAGAAAAAGTAACTCGGCCATCTTGGCTGAGTGTGCGACGGGGTTCGCTTCGCGGCTGCGCACCAGCCTGTCGTTCCTTTTCGATTCAGGCAGGATGCCTGAAATACACACCGGTTGGTGCGCAGCCGCGTAGCGAACCCCGTGTTACTGCTGGCTCTGCTTCAGGAGTTCGGTCCGCACGAGTTCCCGCCAAGCGGGCCAGTCATCGCCCAAATCTTTTCCGAGCACCACGCCGAGCATGTTGCGGGCCTCCTGAGAATGTGGATGTTCCTTCTGTTCCATGACTCGCACGATCAATGGCCACTTAATGGCATCACCCCGGTTGAGGATGCCGGCGAACAGAATGCCTTTGACATCGCCATTAGTGGCCGGGTTTAAGAGGATGTCGGACAGCACCTCAAATCGCTCATCCGGCACTAGGTTCAGCAGGTGCGGCGCGGCAGCGGTTTTCCCAGATTCAGAGAGCTGATTCCAGCCAGCCAGCATCGCGGCCGCAATTTCATTGGTGTCATCAATCCCGGTCAGCCATGCGTGGATTTTTTCTTCATCCTCGCGCGGCACGGTCGCTAGCACTGGAGGAGCTTCTGGAATTTCCACGGGAGTGCCCACGGGATCGACTGGGGGAAGTGGCCTCTTCTTGCCGGTGTCAGGTGGAGGTGGCGGCGCAACTGCGGTCGAGGGCGTCGCCCCATCCTCTTGAATGATCCACCAGCCCAGTCCGGCAACGGCTACAAGGATCAAGGCAATGACAGACCAACTGAGGAAGGAGAATTTTTGCTGTTCGCCTAGCATAAGACAAGCCAATTTGCATCACTCGCGCGGCATGTCCAGTGCTTACGCATGAACGGAGTCAGCAAGTGGGGGCGCTATTGTCTCTCGCCATTGAGTGCCAGAAGCTGACGCGGTAGAAGCGACGCCCTCGTCGCTTTGTCCGGTGCTGGCGACGCCTCGTCGCCAGGCTGCTTGACGTGCTTTGAAACACCAGTTCAAGCGGCGAGGGCGCCGCTTCTACCCCGTTCATGCGTAAGCCCTGCGGCATGTCCACGGCGGATTACCTGGATGCTAAAACTTCCACCCCAGACTCGCTTTGCCGTGATGCGCTGCAAAGCCGCCAAGAAATCTCCCACCGCTCTGGAAAAAAATCGGCCCGCTAGCCTTGCTCCCATCCCAAGCCATCACGAAGCCCTGAAACTTCACGGGGTCGGGATTGAGGTTGTCATCCACGAAGAACGCGAAGGAAGACAGCGAGTGCATTCAGGCGGGCGGCGTGAAGGTCTGGCCGTAGTTCGCATCCGAAGGCGCCGATGGCGTCGATGCCGTTCTATTGTGACGTGTTGCTGACCGTGGTGGAATGCGCGGCACTGGGCAAGACTCCAACCACGAGCAGCACCATGACACCGCGGTGCCGGTCAACAGAGGCATCCATGAAACCGATCCGCAGATTGAAGAAGGCAAAAATTCATTCTGCATCTGCGTAATCTGCGGATTAAAATCAGTGAATCCCTAAGGCTGCGCCAGGATGCTGACCCCCCCGCTCTCGCCCAGGTAATCAATGACGGCGGGCTGCTTGGTCAGGAAGTATCCGTAAGCTCCGCGCGCCGCGCCTTTCTGAATGATCACTCCCTGGAACGTGGGCTTGGTGAGATCGGTATGCGTCACGGCGCCGGTGAGGACTCCAGTCAAGGGTGTCAGCGTGAGAATGAAGTTCGCGTCCGTGTTGTTCGCAGGCCGGGTCGCCAGATTGGTGGGGCTGATGTTCATGCTCCGGGCGATGGAGCCGCTCAACAATCCATCTTCGAAGCTCGCGCTCACGTTGCCAGTGGCCAGGTTCACTGCCTTCAGCGCGGTGGCGGGGCCAGGTCCAGGAAACACGCTGGTCGCGGGCGCTGCGGGCGGCACGACGTATTTCGCGCCCATGACATCCACCACAATGCCCTCATCCCAACCATAGGGATACCACTGCACCAGTTGGAACGGACGGAACCACAACATATTTGTTCCGGCCAAATCGGTCTCGGGTTGCGTGTCGTCCAAGGTCACCATGCCCGCGATGCA
>VFKE01000073.1 GCA_009885695.1 Verrucomicrobiota bacterium
ACCGACACTCTACCCAATCACGCTCTCCTACGCACGAAGCACTCACATCGAGCATTTCTCCTTCGCTTTCATGTCATCTGACCCGAATGAGACCTGAATGAAGGGGTCGTCATAAGCCCGATGAAACCACTCGCCAATCGGAGAGCCGGATGCGGGAGATCCGCCAGTCCGGTTCGGAGGGAGGGGCAGGGACTCACATCCCCGTTCCTATCCCTATCTGAGCACGAGGCAGTCGTTGCCCGATGGCGCAGGTTGTGCCAGTGTCGCGTCCATGAAACGCGCGCTCATCACTGGCATCACCGGACAGGATGGCTCCTATCTTGCGGAGCTGCTGCTGGGGCTGGGCTACGAAGTGCACGGGCTGGTAAGGCAGGTCAATCTGGAGAATCCGGCGCGCGATTCCGCGCTACTGGAGCGTTGCACACTGCACGTCGCGGCCCTCGACAGTTTTCCGGCATTTTACCGGATCATCTCCGCGACTCCATTCGACGAGTGTTACCATCTCGCCGCAGAGAGCTTCGTCGGTGAACGGATGGCCGATGGGTTTCACACGATCTACAATAACATGAGCGGCACGCATTTTCTCCTTGCCGCGCTCAGTGAAATCCAGCCGCGCTGCCGTTTCTATTTTGCGGGCACCAGCGAGATGTTCGGCCGGCCGGCAACCGCTCCGCAGAATGAAGACACGCCTTTCATGCCGAGAACGGCATATGGCATCAGCAAGCTCACTTCCTACCACATCATGCGGCACTATCGTGAGGAGCGCGGGATGTTCTGTGTGGCGGGCATTCTCTACAATCACGAAAGTCCGCGCCGCCGCCCGGAATTCGTCACCCGCAAGATCACCCGGGCCGTGGCCCGCATCGCGCTTGGCGATTCAAGAAAACTAGAGCTGGGCAATCTGAATACGACGCGCGATTGGGGCTGGTCGCCCGATTATGTCCGCGCGATGCACCTCATGCTCAACCAGTCGGAGCAGTGTGACTTTGTCGTAGCCAGCGGCGTGTCCCGCACGGTGCGAGAGTTTTGCGAAGTCGCATTTGCCTGCGCGGGACTCGATTGGAAGGAGCATGTTGTCAGCGTTGCAAAGTTCTTTCGTCCCGACGAACCGGTGCCGCTGGTGGGCGACCCATCCCGTCTCAAAGAAGCTCTGAGCTGGAATTCGACCCGCACCTTTGCGGAAATGGTGCGCGAGATGGTGGATGCTGATGTGGCGGCGCTGGCCTGACGATCCGGCGCCCTTTCAGGCGCGCGACACCCTCGGCAGTCAGGAGGACTCCACTTCTTCATCTGCATATTAGAGCGGTTTAAATAATTTCGCAGCCGCGTTTGTAGCTGCATTCGTAAGAACGCGGGAAATAGGCATGCTCGTTGGCTGCTGTGGCTTCTTCCCGCACTCTTACGAGATGCAACTACATCTTTTTTAAAAATGCTCTAAATTTTATTGCGGAGTTTCCCGATCAGCGATGGTGGGGATCGCAAGGCATGACCCAGTTATGGGGTGGTGGGTGGGATTGGTTGAAGTCCAGACCAGCCCTGTTCACGTCAGCCGAACGAGTTTATTTCTTTCCTCGCAGCTTTTCCCAGAGACGTTTCAGGGGCTTGCGCCGCTTTTCCCGCCTTGCTGGCAGCTTTCTTTGCATTCTTAAGGGCCAAGGACTGAATGCTGATCTGGGATGATTGCATTGCTGCAAGCGATTGATTGCGACGCAGAATTTCCCATAACAGCCTGTTTCGCCCTGTCTCAGTTTCCGCATCGCTTGCGGCAACTTCTCGAAGAATGACCGCAAGCTCGGCGGACATCGTTGCATAGGAGAATCTCGCAGCCTGTCTGACACCGTCGGTCACGCATCTGGCGCGCACTTCGGGGTCATGAAGCAGGGTGCCAATGCTTTGCGCCACTTGAGCGGCATCCCAAGGATTAACCATGATCGCGGCATCGCCAGCGACTTCCCTCAATGAGGCCCGATCGCAGGTGATAACGGGGCATCCACAGGCCATGGCCTCGATGACGGGCAGGCTGAAGCCTTCATAAAGTGAAGAATAGACGAGAGCCACGGCACCCGCATAGGCGAGTCGAAGGTCTTCATCAGTGAATCGGATGATGCGCACATCGGCATCCGGGGCAAGTGTTCGCAGTTCGTTCTCAAGTTCCGGTTTGCCTCCTGCGCAGAGGATGCTGAGGGTGTGCTTCTCGTCCGCTGGCAGCATCGACCATGCTTTGAACAGAAGCGCAGCATTCTTGTAACCTTGTGTGCCGACATGGATGCCTATTCGCTCGCCGGCCACCAAAACGTAGTCCTTTCTCAGACCATGGCGCTGCCGGAAGCTGGTGATCGCCGCGGCATCCGGCTGGTGGAATTCAGGCGGAGCGGCGAGGTGCGTGACTGATACGATGCTTTCGGGAATTGTCGGGTGCAGGCGTTTGAGATCCAGTGCGGTGGAGTGGGAAATACACACCAGACGATGTGCCTGTAGAATGCACAGTTCTTTCTCGCGCCATTGCCAGTCGCCGTCATTAATCCTCAAAAGTTCTGGGATCATGTCATAGACCATCATCACGGTCGGCGTGGAGATCGGTGCCGTGTAGTATGTCGAGATGAAAACACCAGCGTGCAGTTCCTCACAGATTTGTTGAAGCATGAACGCGTCATCGCCGGTTTGCGCGGGGTCATACTGTTTCACGCGCCGGAGACGCACACCTGGGATGTTTGTAGCAGTGCCATTGCGATCGAGCAGCCACACATGATCTGCGAATCCGGATGCAGCCCATTGTTTCAGCGTTTCCAGCCACACGCGCCCGATGCCGGTATTGTTGAATTGGAAGAAAACTCCGTCAACCACGATGGAGCGCGTCGTTGTGCCTTTCGTCGGCGTGAGCGGGGCATTGACCGAGAACGTCCATTTGCCGTTTGCTGCATCCCGTGTAGCGAGTGGCACGATGCCGCATTTCTCCACGGTGTCCACCTGTGTGTGATCCGTCACCCAGGAGAAGAGATCACGCAACGCCACGGGGAACTCGCGCGCGCTCTGGAGTCTGCGCCAGGCCTCAACCGCGCCAGTGTAACCGTAGTAGTGCTCCTTGAATGCTATTTGTGATTCCGTTACGTAGGCAAAGTGCTGGAAAACGAGACCCGCCGCTTCCGTCTCCCTGTGGGTGAATATCCGTCCCTTCGCCACATCACGCCAGGAGCCTTCAGGCATGCACTCCGCAAGGACGGGCGGTTCATGCGTGAGCCATTTCATACCCGGACGGAAGTTCCAAGCCTGAAGCCACTCCTGCGCGGGATTCTGCGAGTAGCAATTCCGAGTGGAGACCATGAGCCGTTCACCGACGAAGAAATCGCACCAAAAATATGCGGCTGTTTTCTCCGGCGAGCGCAGAAACATCCGGCGACCTTCTTCAAGTTGTTCCATGGTCCACAGTTCATCTGCGTCAATCTCCCAGAGCACTGCATCTTCATAGATGTGTTTCACTGGCTCCGCGATCATCTGAATTTTTCCATCCCACAATTTTCCAGGCGCCGGACGATAAACTGTGATGTTATCCGGATAACGGGATGCAAGATCATCCAGATAGGCGCTGGTGCCGTCGATGCTGAGTCCGGAGCGATGCCGGTCGTTGGGAAGAGTGCCATCAGATGCCGTGCTCCATGCCGTGTCGTGTGTCAGTGCTGCAGCGCCTTCGACGATGTGCCAGTGCCACCGGAAGGGGAGCTGCTGCAGAACCTCAATGTGATGCCGGATGACGGCTCGCCGTTGAGCACAATGGTAAAATAGTGCACTGGAGAATCTACCGGCAGCGGGTCAAGCATGGTGCGGTGCCGGCGGCGGAAAATCGAGTAGCCGTGGCGCAGTTTCGGGTTCTCGGCGATCAATTCGTAGCCTGGATCATGCAGCAGTCGTTGGTGCGCGGCATGACATTTGAATGTTTGGGTGTCATCGAGCAGGATAAATTCAGCGCCATAGACCTCATCGAGTTCCGCATTGCCGGTGAACTCAGAACTGTCAATCAGCACCGCGCCGAAGTTTTCGATGCCACGTGCTCGTTTAATTTCGCGGATGCAGCCGGTCGGCACGACTTCCTTTCGGATGTAATCGAGGTCCGCCTGGAGCCAGCCGAGCACTTGTTCCTGGGGATACTTTTGGAGTGGCCCGGAGACGTTCCGGTGAAAGTGTTCAACTTCCGCGGTGGACGGGAATTGGTCAAGATTGACTGATGAGCCCAGGAAGCACTCGACGAATTCCTCGGAGCCCCAGTGCTTTTGCAGTGCCTCACAGCGGACGCGGGAAACCTCCATGCAATAGAGTTTCGGTTTTCGCGAATTCAGTCGTAGTCCCTCCACCCAGGCGAGTGTGCTGCCTTCACCGGAGGACGATCCGATCTCCAGCACCGTGTCAATGGGTGCCGAGGCCGCGAGATCACGGATGACCTCAAAAAACTCATCCTGATGCACCTCGGGTGCGATAAGGTTGTTGAGGCCTTCTGAGTCCGATGCTGTGGCTGACATGAGTTGCAAACTCACGATTAACAGGGAAGGCATGCAACAATTTTTATCTGCCGTAACGCATGCTGCTTACGTAAGAGTGCGGGAAGAAGCCACGGCAGCCAACGAAGCATGCCTATTTCCCGAGTTTTTGCTTCGCGGATGCGGGGAGAGCTTCCATATTTCCCGCGTTCTTACGAACGCGGCTACAATCGCGGCTGCGAAATTATTTTAACCACCCCAATCTGCGCGCGCCGGAGGTAATCGCCACCGGCATCACGGCTGTCTTGGAGGCAGCGATGGAGCAATTCGCCGCGTTCGCCGAGGATTTGGAAGGGTGATCTCGTCTTTAAGTGGCGCGACGCTGCCACAGGAGCCATTGCCTCATCAATCACTTGGCGAAGATCGGTTTTTGGGTCATGCTGCACAAATGAATTTTTCCCGCCAGTTTGATGCGCTTGATGCTCGCCCCGGGCCTGCTATGGATCGGTTTGCTGCACTACTGGTGCCGAAGTCCGATGCGGCCCTCACGGAAATGGCAGCAGAGTCGCGGCGGGTGACGCGACGGAATTTTGGGCGCACGATGCGAATGTTCGCGCCGCTTTATCTTTCCAACGAGTGTGTCAACAACTGCAAATACTGCGGCTTCTCGCGCGACAATCCGATCCTGCGAGTGACGCTCACGGTTGAGCAGGTGGTGGCGGAGGCGCGGCATCTGGTGGCGCAGGGATTTCGCAACATCCTCCTCGTCGCCGGCGAGCATCCACGCTTTGTCGGCGAGGGTTATCTGGAGGAATGCATTCGTGCGCTGCGTGAGTTTGTGCCTGCCTTGAGCATCGAGGTAGGGCCGATGGATCGGCCGGAATACGAGCGCATGGTGGGGGCGGGTTGCGAAGGCCTGGTGGTGTATCAGGAGACTTATGATCGTGAGGTCTATGCGCAAATGCACACGGCGGGGCCGAAGCGCGACTTTGACTGGAGGCTCGACTGTCCGGAGCGCGGCTGTGAGGCGGGCTTCCGCCGGATCGGCATTGGTGCGTTGTTTGGATTGTCGGAGTGGCGGTGTGAGGCGCTACGGCTGGCCTCGCATCTCGATCATCTCTACAAGCATCACTGGAAGGCATTTTACACGGTGTCGTTTCCCCGGCTGCGTCCGGCAGCTGGTGGGTTCAAGCCGGAGTTTGAATTCACGGATCGGCATTTGCTCCAGACGATCTGTGCGTTTCGTCTCACGTTTCCTGAAGTTGGGATCGTGTTGAGCACGCGTGAATCAGCAGCGCTGCGGGATGCCTTGGCGACAGTCGGTGTCACCATGATGAGCGCGGGCAGTCACACGGAGCCTGGCGGTTATACAGGGCAGGGGGGCGACGATCTGCATCTGACCGTCAAAGGGCGGCGCGTGGAGCGCGAGGCACCCGCGTCCTGCGATCGCGCGGAAGGACAATTTGGCATTGCGGACGAGCGCTCGCCTGCGGAGATCGCGGATGTTTTGCGCGTGCTGGGAATTGATCCCGTGTGGAAGGACTGGGATGCGGCGATTTTGTCGGAGGTGGCGGTATGACGATCCAGGTCAACGGCAACTCTCATACGACTTCATCACCCGTCACGGTGCGCGGCTTGCTTTATGAACTGGGATTTGGGCTGAAGCCTGTCATTGTAGAACTGAATCGTCGGGCACTTTTTCCTCGGGAGCATGGGGAGGTCGAGATCAACGATGGTGATGTGCTGGAGATCGTTCAGATCACGGCGGGGGGGTGATGTCCTGCAAGGAATGACGACACTCTTGTCGTCATGTTTCGGGTAAAAATATTCATGACGACAGGAGTGTCGTCATTCCGATTGAGTGGAAAGTCCGTTTTGCTTGCGCAATGGGGATCTGCGTTGTTTTGTTTCTCCATGCCAAGACGCGACGCAGATTCAGCCGGGAGGCGTTTGCTTGGCATTGAGACCGGAGGTTCTCATACTTCCGTGATGCTGGCTGACGGGCAGGGTCGGTCGCTGGCGGAATTCAGGTTGGGACCGGCCAACTTGCGGCTCATCAGCGATGAGGATTTGGGCAGGCTGTTGCACGAGATTCATGATCGCACGGGTCGTGTTGACGCCATTGGAGCTGGAGTGGCGGGTTTGCGCAATGACCGTGATCGCGCGCGCTTCCTGCGCATTGCGCGAAGGGTGTGGCCGCGCACGCCGTTCGCGGTTTCGCACGATCTGGAATCGGCGATCATGACTGCGGGGCCTCTGCCGGATGAAGTAAAAGCACGGGTGCTTCTGTTGAGTGGCACGGGTTCCTGCGCCTGGGGAAAACGCCGTGACGGGCGCGCTGTGCGTTTCGGTGGCAGGGGACATATACTCGGCGATCAGGGCAGTGCGTGTGACATTGCACTCGCCGCTCTTCGACAGATTGTTTATCAACACGATGTGATTGGGAAATTTCCGCGGCTCGGCGAGGCTGTGTTGCGGGCCGCGCAACTGAACGAGCCGGACGATCTCATTCCGTGGACCCTGGAGGCGACCAAGGATGAGTTGGCGCGTCTTGCCGTGACGGTTTTTCAAGAAGAGCGGCGCGGTGATTCGATCGCGCGTGAAGTGGTGCGCAGTGCCGTGGAGAAACTGGCGGACATGGCCCTGCACTGCGCGGCGCATCTGCTTCCACGGCGCGGCAAGGTGCAATTCGTTCTGGCGGGCGGTGTGCTGTTGCAGCAGCGGGCATTTGCCGCTGCGGTGCGCCGGCGAATTCATGCCCACTGGCAATACGCGGAAATCGCCAGGCTGCGCGGCGACAGTGTGAAGGGAGCGGTGGAGATGGCGCGGGCGCTGCGCGCAAACGTTGAACATCGAACGTTGAACATCGAACATTCAAATGGGAAGGTCGGAGTTTCTAAGTTCGAAGTTGAAAGTTCGATGTTGGATGTTCGCAGATCGCCGGTCTCGATGGAGTCGCTGGCGCAATCTCCGACGGAACTGCGCAATCCTAAGTCGATGAAACTCGATACGCTGTCGTTGCCGGCTGCGGTGGAACTGATGCTGCGCGAAGACGCCATGGTGCCGCGCGCGATCTTGCGCGAGAAGAACGATCTGATCTGGCTGCTGCGCAAAGTGATCGCGGCTTTCAAGAATGGTGGTCGATTGTTTTATGTCGGTGCTGGCACCAGCGGTCGCTTGGGAATTCTCGATGCCAGTGAATGTCCGCCTACGTTTCGCACAGCGCCGGAGCAGGTGCAGGGAATCATCGCTGGTGGACGGCGCGCGATCTGGAGCGCGGTCGAGGGCGCGGAGGATGAATACGATGGCGGCGCGGTGGCGGCGCGGCATCGCGGGGTGAGGAAGGGCGATGTGGTGCTCGGCATTGCGGCGAGCGGACGCACGCCATTTGTCTGGGGCGCGTTGCATGAGGCGAAGCGGCAGGGTGCGGTGACGGCGCTGCTTAGTTTTAATCCGAAGCTGGAGGTCGCGCGGGCGCTACGTCCGGACAAGATGATCCTTATTAATACCGGGCCGGAGATTCTGACGGGTTCCACGCGCTTGAAAGCTGGCACGGCGACCAAGCTGGTGCTGAACATGCTGACAACGCTGGCGATGGTTCACACCGGCAAGGTGATGAGCAATCTCATGGTCGATCTCCATCCCTCTAATGCCAAGCTGCGAGATCGCGCGGTGCGCCTGGTCTGCGAACTTAAGGGATGTGATCGCGTGGCTGCTCGCGCGGCATTGGAAGCTGCTGATTGGGACGTAAAGCGGGCTTGTCTTCGCTTCCGATAATTCCTGCTGTCCGCGACTTCCATGATTGCCGTGTCGCAGGCGGTCTGCTTCAGGAACGGGAAAATCATTTGCCGAGCGGCTGAATCTTTGGACAGTCGGCGTTTGCTTTTCAGAAGATGGATATACCTGATACCAGCCCCGACAAACTGCCGTCAATCGACCGCAACCGTGAATTGTTGAAGACGGCGAGGACGGAGGTTTATAAATCGGCCGGTGGCTCGGATTTAAATGTTCACATTTGGGAGCCGGAGAAAAGCCCGTCGTATCCGAAGTCGGCCGTTGCGTTTTTTTTCAGCAGTGGCTGGGACAGCGGTCAGTTGAGTCAGTTTGCCCCGCACTGCGTGTATTTTGCATCGCGCGGCATGACGGCGATGGTGTTCGACTACCGGGTGAGTTCGCGGCACAGCGCGACTCCGCTGGAGGCGATGGCTGATGCGCGTTCTGCGATTCGCTGGCTGCGTCAAAATGCTTCTGAACTGGGCATCAATCCTGGAAAAATCGTGGGCTCCGGTGGTTCGGGTGGAGCACACAGCATCGCCGGAGCGGCGATGCTGCAAGGGCCCGATGAACCAGCCGAGGACCTGTCCGTATCATGCGCCCCCAACTGTCTGGTGCTGTTCAGCCCGGTCTTGGATACATCAAAGAGTGGCTTCGGCCACGATCGGTTTCCGACGCCCGAGCTGGCCAGGCAGTCAAACCTGTTCAATGCCATCGGGCCGGGTTTGCCTCCGCTGCTGATTTTTCACGGCACGACTGACCGCGTGGTTCCGTATGAGACATCCGCTCTGTTTGCAAAAAAGATGAAGAAGAAAAAAAATACCGCTGAGATCGTGGCCTACGAGGGGCAGGGGCATGGCTTTTTCAATCTGAACGTGTCCTTCGAGATGTATCAGAGCACGCTGATGGCGATGGATGACTTTTTTGTCGCGCAGGGCTTCATTGAGAATGATCCTGAATCGAGGATGGAAGTGCTTTGATGGCGTTGGCAATAGAGCCGTCCTTTTCTGCGCCGGGACTGAGACCTGGCATGTGCTGTTGCGTTGACCTTATCAAATTATGAAATTACCACGGTATTTATCAGCGCTGGCCGCGCTGCTCTTGAATCTCCAGCCCTCGAACGCCGGGGAGTGGCCGCAACATGCAAGCGACCTCAAGCCGGAGGAGAAGGCTGTGTTTGGCGCACTGGAAAATGGACTGCGCTATGTCATCTTACCCAGCGCGAATCCCATGCCGGGACGCGCAAGCATGAGGCTTTACATCGATGCGGGATCGCTCATGGAGGAGGACGATCAGCAGGGGATGGCGCACTTTCTGGAGCACTTGGCGTTCAACGGCTCCAAGCATTTTCCCGCGGGCACCATGGTGGAGAAGTTCCAGCGGCTGGGCATGGGCTTTGGCGCGGACACCAATGCGCACACGTCCTTCAAGGAGACGGTCTACAAGCTGGAACTGCCCCGGGTGGATGAAAAAATGCTGGCTGAAGGCTTGCAACTTTTCCGCGACGATCTCGACGGCATGCTGCTGGAGAAAAAGGAGATCGACCGCGAGCGTGGCGTCATCTTGAGTGAAAAACTGGCGCGCGAGTCGGTGGAGTCGCGGATCATGGAGGAGGGCTATCGGTTCTCGCTGCCGGATTCATTATTGCCGAAGCGGCTGCCGATTGGTCTCGATGAAACGATTAAGCAGATGCCCCGGGAGCGGTTCATTGATTTCTACGAAAAATGGTATACACCGAAACGCGCAGTCGTCGTGGTCGCCGGTGATGTTGATGTGCCGTTGGTGGAGAGCTTGATTAAAAAGCAGTTCTCAGATGCCAGGCCGCGGCGTGGGGATTCGGCTGAGCCTGACCTTGGGAAGATAACGGAGGGCAGGGGACTCGTTGCCCGATTGAAGACAGAGATGGAGGCACCCGCGACGGAGATCTCCATTGAGACTTTATCTTCCGCATCGAAGGAGCCGGACAGCGTGGCCAGACGTCGCGCCAGGATGGTGCGCAATCTTGCTGATGCCGTGATCAATCAGCGATTCTCAGAGATCGCGAAGAAAGAGGGCTCGCCGATCATGGAGGGCGAGGCCAGCAACTTCGAGATGTTCAAGTTTTTGCAGAGCAGCGGCGTCGGTGTGAAGTGCAAGCCCGACCAGTGGAAGGCCGCACTGGCGATGGCGGAACAGGTGTTGCGTCGTGCGCTGGAACATGGGTTCGCGCAGGCGGAGTTCGACGAAGCCAAGGCCACTTTGCTCAAGGGGGTGCGCCTGCGGGCCGAGGGCAGGGACACGCGGCAGAATCGCGCGCTGGCGGATTCGCTGGTTGTTTCGCTCGCGTCCGAGCAGGTCTACACGGATCCGGCGGACGATCTCAAGCGCGTGGAGTCGCAACTGGCGGGGATCACCGCTGCGGAGAGCCTGACCGCCCTGAGGAAGGCCTGGGACTCCAAGGACACCCAGATCTTCATCGGCGGCAACTTGAAGCTCGACGATGCGGAGAACACCATCCTGGCGGCCTTCAAGGAAAGCCGCCTGACTCCGGTCATCGCGCCGAAGCAGGAGCAGCAGGCCCAGTTTGCCTACGCGGATTTCGGGGCGCCGGGCAAAATTGCGAAGCGTGTTGAGGTCAAGGACCTGGGAATCACGCAGGTGGTCTTCGAAAACGGGGTGCGGGTGAATTTGAAGAAGACCGAGTTCGAGAAGAACACCGTGCGTCTCATCGTGAGCGTCGGCGGGGGCAAGCTGACCGCGCCTGCGGACAAACCGGGTCTCATTCCCTACGCCCAGAGTGTCTTTGAGGCCGGCGGCCTGGAGAAACACAGCGTGGATGACTTGCGCCGCATTTTTGCCAGCAAGACAGTGGGCGTGGATTTTGCCATTGGTGACGACGCCTTTCTGCTGGGCGGGCGCACGACGCCGGGAGATTTGAGGGACGAGCTGGGACTGGTCTGCGCCTATCTCGTCGCGCCGGGCTACCGCGAGGAGGCGGACCGGCAGTTGCGGAAGAACCTGGACGCGATCTACACGCAACTGGAGCACACCGCCGAGGGCGTGATGCAGAACCAGGTTGTCGGCTTCATCCACGGCGGCGACTTCCGTTTTCAGTTTCCGAAGCGTGAAGTGATGGAGCAGCGCAGTCTCGCGGAGCTGAAGGCATGGCTCGCGCAGGAGTTGAGTGGCGGCTATGTGGAGATCGCCGTGGTGGGTGATATCGATGTGGAGAAAACCCTGGAGGCCATCGCCGCCACGTTCGGCGCGCTGCCGAAACGCGCGGGCGAAAAGCCGGACTTCACCAAGGAACGCCTGGTGAAGTTCCCTTCGGAACCGAGGGACAAGGACTTTGTCTTCACCACTGAGATCCCGCGCGCTTATGCGCTGGGCTACTGGCCGACCGCGGACATGAGCGACATCCGGCGCGCCCGGCGCCTGAGTTTGCTGGCGGAGATTCTCGACGACCGCTTGCGCCTCAAGATCCGCCAGGAACTTGGCGATTCTTACAGTCCTGCCAGTTACCATGTGCCGAGCGACACCTTCACCGGCTACGGATACATGACGGCGATGGCCACGCTCAAGCCCGATCAGGTGGCGAAGGTCAAGCCCATGTTTCTTGACATTGCCCAGGGGATGGCCACCGGAGGCATCACGGAAGACGAATTCCAGCGCGCGCGCGAACCCATGCTGGAGGCACTGGCCAAACAGCGGCGGGAGAATGACTACTGGCTCAAGCGTGTCCTGCGCAACTGCCAGGAGCAACCGCAGCGTTTGGACTGGGCTCGATCGTTGGTGGATGATGTGAAATCAGTGACCCGGGAAGAAATTGCCTCTCTTGCGAAGCAATATGCGATGAGCGCAGCGGCCATCACCATCGGGCTGATTCCGGAACAGAAGAAGTAGCGGGACCCAGTTGTGGGAATATTGAAGCAGAGCACCGTAAAAAATCCTCCACTTCGCGCTTGCGGGCGGGAGAAAACGTGTTAGACATCCCGGCTCCCCGCGCTGCTTAGTCGGTGCGGATTAATTTTTCTCCAAACACATGCAAGTCCGTTCCTCCATCAAGCGCCTCTGCGAATCCTGCCGTATCATCCGGCGGAAGCGAGTGGCACGAGTCGTCTGTAAAAACCCGCGTCACAAACAGCGCCAGGGCTGAACCTTTTTAATCGAACCCCATCATGGCCCGACTACTTGGCATTGAGATTCCGAACGAAAAGCGCATTGAGGCTTCACTCCCTTATGTATACGGCATCGGACGGCCGCTTGCGAAAAAGATCCTGGCTGAGGCAGGAATCGATCCGGGTGTGCGAGCCGGTGAACTGAGCGACGAACAGCTGGCGAACATCAGCCATATCGTGGCTGCGAAAAAGATTCCGGTCGAGGGTGACCTTCGACGTGAGATCAGCGCGCACATGAAGCGCCTCATGAGCATCAACTGCTACCGCGCCATCCGTCATCGCCGCAGCCTGCCCGTGCGCGGTCAGCGCACCAAGACCAACGCCCGCACCCGCAAAGGCAAGCGCAAGACCGTGGGTGTGCAGCGCAATCCCGACGCCAAAGCCGGCAAGGTGTAAACGAGCACCCAGATTGCCCCACTTAATTATCTGATTCTATGGCTGAAGAAACCGTGATCCCAACCGCCGCAACGGCGCCCGTCGAAACCCCGCCCGCGGCTCCTGCTGCGCCCGGAACACCCGCATCACCCACTGCCCCTGGCGCTGACAAGTCCGCCGGTGGTGACAAGGCTGTTTCCCAGAGCATCTGGCTCGAAATCGGTGGTGAATCCGCCGAAACACCGAAAGCCGTCAAGGTCAAGGGATCCAAGAACGTCAACCATGGGATCGTCCATGTAGTCGCATCCTTTAACAACACCCTGGTCACGATTACGGACCGCTCGGGCAACACCATTGGCTGGTCCAGCGCCGGCAAGATGGGCTTCAAAGGTTCCCGCAAAGGCACCGCTTACGCCGCCCAGGTCGTCTCTCAAGATGCGCTCCGCCAGGCCATGGGCCACGGGTTGAAGGAAGTCGAAGTCCGCCTGAAAGGCTCGGGCTCCGGTCGTGAGTCCGCCGTGCGCGCCCTCGGTGCCATGGGTGTCGAAGTTACCATGATCAAAGACGTCACCCCTGTGCCGCACAACGGCTGCCGCCCACCCAAGGCGCGTCGCGTCTAATCAATTTTTATACTAGAGATATGGCACGCTATACTGGTCCCCGTGAAAAAATCGCCCGCCGTTTTGGCGTGGCCCTCTTCGGCCCTTCCAAGGCGCTGGAAATCCGCAACTTCCCTCCCGGTCAGCACGGCGCGCGCAACACGCGTCGCAAGATGTCCGACTACGGCACGGCGCTCGCCGAAAAACAGAAACTGCGCTACACCTACGGCGTGCTGGAAAAGCAGTTCCGTAAATTCTTCGCCGAAGCCGTCCGTCGCAAAGGCGTCACCGGCACGCTGCTCCTCCAGATGCTCGAGCAACGTCTCGACAACGTGGTCTACCGTCTTGGCTTTACGAACACGCGTTTCGCTTCCCGTCAGATGGTCGGTCACGGTCATATCACGGTGAATGGCAAGCCTGTTGATATTTCCAGCTATCAGGTTCAGCCCGGTGATGTGGTCGCCGTGAAGAACACCGCAAAATCTCAGCAACTCGCCAATCGTTTCCTCGATCTTACCCAGGGTGCGGTCGTTCCGGACTGGCTTACTGCCGATCGTGAAAAACTGACTGGCACGGTGAATCGTCTTCCGGAGCGTTCGGAAATCGAAGTCTTCTGCAACGAGCAGCTGGTCGTTGAATTGTATTCCCGCTGATTGGGGCGAAACGAGTTTCAATTTTCGAGAAAGACGCGGGCAACCGCGTCTTTTTTTGTCTGACTTGGACTGCGGCAGCCTGCTGCCGCTTTCCCCAGCCAGCCCTGCTGGACGGGGTGTGATGTCGCTTTCACCCAGGGCATCCTCTCCCACCCGCCGCAGCAGGCTGCGGCTCTGAAAGCGGCAGCCCTGCTCTGAGCTTTACCCACAAATTAGATAATATAAATTGTACACTGGCTGTAGTGGCCATCTTCAGGCGGGTGATCACACCTTCTCTCCCTTTGGCTCCAGCCTTCCCTGATAACTTCCAAACCAATGCCCAATGGGCGCTTGAAGAATTTGGCTCCATTGAACTCGGTGACAGGCGCAGCAATCGACGCATGGTCAAAGTCTTCGGCCAAATGCTCAACTCTCCCGGCAAATCCATCCCTCAATGCACCAGTTCGGCGGCTGAGGCCAAGGCGTTCTACCGCTTGCTTGATGTCGAGGAGCTCACCGATGAGCGGATCTTCGCGCTTCACCGGCAAAATGTTCTGCGCCGTGCTCCGGAGAGTCGATTCGGCGTCCTGCTTGCCATCCAGGATACGACGACGTGCAACTATGACACCCATCATTCCCTCGAAGGTCTCGGCTCCATCTCCAGCAACCAGATCAAGTCGGATTTCTCCGGCCTGCATGTCCACAGCACGCTGCTGTGCGCCGCTGATCAAGACGCGGTCTTTGGTCTGCTCGGTGCCAAGCTCTACGCACGCGAGCCGGGCCTGCGCAAAAAACAAACGCCCGGCACCCGCAATCGCGAACCCATCAAAAACAAGGAAAGCATCCGCTGGATCGAAAGCTTCGATCTTGCTCGTGAAGCTCTGCAAACGCTCCAGGTTAATCTGCTGGCCAGGGCCGCCGCACCCGCTGCGCAGCAACCCGCAGCAGTGCCCCTCATGATCAGTGTCGGTGATCGGGAGGCTGACATTTACGAACTGCTCATCGAAGCCCAGCAGCATCGTGAACAAGGACTTGGGCTACTGGTTTGTTCACAGCACAACCGCACGTTGGCGGGTGAAGAAGCCCTCTTGTGGCAGCAGCTTGGAGAGAGCAAATCAGCTGGTGTCATAACTCTGAAGCTGCCTCGCAGCCAGGGCAAGGCGGCGCGCTCTGTCGTGCTGAGCGTGCGCTTTATCACAGCGGCCATTGCCGTGCCCAAACACAAGGCGAAGTATTTGAAAATGGACACCCCCGTGCAGGCGAGCATTGTTGAACTCAGGGAAGAAGGAGTGGCTGCGGGCATCTGCTGGCGGCTGCTCAGCACGCTAAGGGTGGAGACGCTGGCTGAGGCCTTGGAGATGGCGCGCTGGCATGTGAAACGCTGGCAAATCGAAGAGTATCACCGCATCCTGAAGACTGGCTGCCGGGTGGAAGCACGGCAGATGCGCAGCTTGGAGCGGCTCAAGCCGATGATGGCGCTGGACATGATCGTCGCGTGCAGTCTCATGGGAATGAGCGCCGCCGCACGCGAGCACCCCGCGAGTCCCGCCTCCGACTGGCTGGACCCGGAGGAAATCCAGGCTCTGGATGCCTATACAAACAAGGGTGCAACACCAGATCTCCAAGCACTGCCAATGAACATCGGCACAGCAGTCAAAAACATCGCTCGCCTAGGCGGGCATCTGGGCCGCAAGGGCGATGGACACCCAGGCGCCCAAGTCCTCTGGCAAGGCCTGCACAAACTCAACGCCATCACAGAGGCTTGGCGTCGCTTCGGCTCACGAAAAAGTTATGGGTAAAGCTCAGAGCAGGCTGCCGCTTTCCCCTGGTCAGCCTGCTGACCAGAGCGTGACATCGTTTTATCCAGTCACGTAAACTCTCGCGCACCGCAGCAGGCTGCGGCATTGAAAGCGGCAGCAGGCTGCCGCAGTCCACATGGTCGCCCATTCGGGCTGACATGTTTCCCGCCTTGCAATTCACCTTCAAACCGTTTCAATCAGGTTTCATGAAACAACTTTTGCCCCTGCTGCTTATTCTTGCCTCGTGTGCTGCGACGGACGAGAAGAAGACGGATTATTCGATCACATTTCATACCGTTGCTTCTGACATGGATCCGCCGAAGACGATGTTCCCCTTCGATCTCAACGGGAAGCGGATATTTTTCAAAATCGTCCCTGAGTTTTCCCAGCAGAATGTCATCGCCTTTCATCCATTCCCGAGCACGACGGGCATTGGCAAAGGTGCGGTGCTGCAGCTCGACTTCCGCGGCAAGTCGCAGTTGGAGATCATCTCGCGGACGCGGAAGGATGAATACTTGCTGACGATGGTCAATGCGCAACCGGTTGACTTTCTGGTGCTGGATCAACCGGTGATGGATGGCATGATCACCATCTGGCAGGGGTTGAATGATGAGGTGATCTTGAAGATGGACAAAAAAATCCAGCGGATGAGCAAGGGAGGGCAGGCGCCCACCATGTCCGAAAACATGGAAATGCGTCCGACTACCAAGGGTGAAAAAATCCGCTCCTATGATGCCGCGAAGGCCAGGGAACGCGAGGCAGCAAAAGGAAGACCAGTGAAGAAAAATGAAGTTCCGTCCCTGACATTGCCCGATGCGCCGGTTTCTCCGAAGATACCCGTCGAAGGTGCCGCTCCACCACTCCCGCCACTTCCTCCCGGCCCGGGAGCAACCCTTCGACCTTCGAGCGCGGAACCGCCGCTGCCGCGGCCTTGAACATTTTTTCTAACTAGAGTGACGTCGATGCAGAGGCTGATCATGCTCATGGCAGTAGCACTGGCGCTTGAGTCAAGTGTCACCGGACTATCTGCTGCGGATGAAACTGTCCAGCGCGCCGCATCTCCTGATGCGCCCATGATTCTGGTGCTGCCCACCGACAATGATGCGCTGTTGCGCGGCAGGCCTGAGGATTTTTATATGTTCATCGACCGGAATTTCGAGAACGAGCTTAGCACGCCCTGGGAGGGTGGCAGTTATGGATATGTCCGCGGGCCGGTGCGCACTGGGGAGCGGGTGGAGCTGATGCATTTTCACGAGGGTGTGGACATTGCGCCCTTGAAACGGGATGAACAAGGCGAGCCACAGGACGTAGTGCGCAGCATTTCACACGGAGTGGTGGTGCATTGCTCGGACGTTTCTAGTGCCAGCAATTACGGACGCTATATCGTCATCCGACACGACTGGGGCCAGGGGCCGTTTTATTCGCTCTATGCGCATCTCAACAAGATCATCGCCAAGGTGGGCGACAAGGTGGAGCCGGGGACGCCCATCGCCATCATGGGGCACACCGGAACCGGGATTGACCGGAGGCGCTCGCACACGCATCTGGAGTTGAACCTGATCTTGAACAGTCAGTTCGCCGAGTGGCACGATGCCAATTTCAAGGACTATCCCAACAAGCACGGCAACTACAACGGCCTCAACTTTGCGGGCATGGATATCGCGGCGCTCTATCTGGAACGGCAGAAAAATCCATCGTTCAGTGTGGCGGATTTTGTGAAGGCGCAAGACCCGGCATTTCGTGTGCTCGTGCCCAGAAACGGAGAGATCGAGCTGCTGCAAAACTATCCCTGGCTCGGCGAGGATGTTCGGACGCCATCGCCATCGTGGGAGCTGACATTCAGCGGGGGCGGTCTGCCGCTTAAGATTAGGCCGGCAGCAGAAAAGGTATCCGCACCGAGAGCTTCGTGGGTCAGGGACCGTGGCATCCCGGTGAGCTATCACACCCGCGGATATCTCAGCGGCAGTGCGGCGAAGTTTGCCCTGACATCCAGCGGCCTGCGTTATGTGCAGTTGATCACTGGAGATTTTTCGGCTCCAACCATGGTGACGAAAAAGCCAGCGGTCACGATCACGAAGAGGCCCGCCAAGAAAAAATCGGCGAAGAAGTAGCTCGCGGTGTCAGTGGAGCAAGGTGGCTCATGCGGCCCTCCGCATGAATCAAAAAACTCGCGCAGCGCTCTTTGAAAATTTGGCGCTCTCGCGCGAAATATTAGATTCCCGCGGAGGGCCGCGCGAGCCACTTACGATGCGGGAGTGAGCACGATCTTCTGAATATCCATGATCGCACCACCGACTTTTTTCAGAGGCTTGATCGCCAGACGATAGGTGCCCGGCTTGTCCACTTTCACCACGCCGATCTCAACAGGTTCCGGCTTGTGGAAGTCGCCGGTGTTTTTCACGGTGAAGTCGAGTTTCTGATCGGCAAATTGCATCGTGACTTCGCTGCCGCCAGGTTTGCTGCCCTGATGCAGGGTCACCTTGTAATTTCCTGGCTTTAGCATCTTCATTTCCCATTCAGCGAAATCCTCTGCCATTGTCCAGTAGCCTAGGCAATTTTTTTCGGGCTTGGGTTCGTAACGCAAGTTCTCGCTCCAGGTGGTGGCGTCTTTCGCGAGCAACAGCACGCTGCCATCTTCTGCTTGCGTGTTCTCTCCACCCTCAGCTGCGGGCACCAGTGAGATTTCGAGCAATTCAAAAGTGTTCCCGGCAACATCGTTCGGAGTGTAGAGCGTCAGGTTTTGATCACCTGCGGCCGGGATGTAAATCATGCCCAGCCACGCCTGCTTGGGCTGGCCGGCAGTGGTGGCCAGTTGTTTCTTGAGCCGTTCCTCGCCGAATTTGAACTGCACGCCCAGAGAGGCGCTTTTCAGGATGTAGGTGATACGCACGGAGTATTTCCCCCAGCGCTTTGATTTGAAGGGGAAGTTGTATTGCTCCCAATGTTCTGCGGGCACGAGGTTCTTGTTTTTGTCCCCGAGCTTGAAGTTGAGAATGCCGCGCGTCGGCATGTCAGTGCGTTCGATGGGTTCGTCGCTGCCGAATTCATCAAGCGCGAAGGTCGGGACTGATGGGGAAGCCTCCTCGGATACGAGTGAAGAACCAGTGAGAACAAGGGCAAGGGCGGAGGAGGAGAATATCAGGTTGCAGTGCATGGAAAATTTACTGGGGGTAGAAACATTTATTCGAGGCAATGTAACGGGGGGCGCGCCGCGTCTGGGAAGCATCAATTGTGAGTTTCTGGAGATGCACGAAGCTTCATTAAACGGATTCACAGTCATCCCATAGCCTGACTGAAGCGAAAGAAAACCGCTGAATTTACCGGGAGTGACTGGAGAGAAGCGCGGGGTTCGAGTTGAGCAGTTTAATTAATTTCGCAGCCGCGTTCACAGCCGCGTTCGTAAGAACGCGGGGAATATGGAAGCCCTCCCCGCCGCCGCGAAGCGAAAACGCGGGGAAAAGGTATGCTTCGTTTGCTGCCGTGGCTTCTTCCCGCACTCTTACGAGATGCGGCTACGTCTTTTTTAAAAATGCTCTGGGTGCAGTGACGACTGTTGCTGCCGCGCGCGGTCTTGAAGGTGGCCAGCCATGGAGGCAGAACGTCCTCAAAGAGTGGGTGCCAATGGGTGAGGCACAAGGCATCGGCCCGGCGTGCCGCGCGGGCCAGTCGCGCGTCCGCAGTCACGGGCTTGCGGCCATCTTGCCTGCTCGAGGGCGGCGCCACTGATGATTGAGCGAAGAATATGCTTGAGAAACTGCCCCAACACGCTGATGTGGTGACGGGCTGGCTGGGCGGTTTGCGCATAGGTTGATTTGGTGGTCATACAACTCCAGACCAACCCGTTTCCAACGCTCGGCCAACCTGTGTTTTTCCTTTTATTCAGCCCATCAATCCTTCATCCCTGCGGGATGCCTGTGTTTCAAGTATATGCCTGCCCACGACCTCATTGACTACCTCACCATGGTCATCAACATCGGTGGCTCTGACCTCCATCTCGGCGCAGGCGCGCAGCCAATGGTGAGGTTGCACGGCATCCTGCAACCGCTCACGGAGGACGTGCTCGATGCGCAGGATTGCCGTGAACTTATTTTCAGCGCTCTGAAGGAGACACAACGCGCGCGATTGGAGCACGATTGGGAGCTGGATTTTGCGATTGATGTCGAGAATCTGGGCCGCTTCCGCGGCTCGGCCTGTTATGCGATGACACATGTGGAAGCCTGCTTCCGGAATATCCCCAGCGTGATTCCCGAACTGCAGGATCTGGGGCATGGACCCACAGTGGAAGGGATGTGCAAGGAAGGCAACGGGTTGGTATTGATCACCGGAGTGAGCGGTTCCGGCAAGACCACGACGCTGGCCAGCATGATCCAAAAAATCGCCCGCGAGCGGGGCGGCGCGATCATTTCCATCGAAGATCCGATCGAGTATGTGTTCGCGCATCATCGCGGCATCGTGCGTCAGCGGCAGGTGGGCGCGGACACGCAGAGCTTCCTTCATGCCATGCGCAGTGCCTTGCGCTCGGATGCGGATGTGATCGTCATTGGAGAAATGCGGGACTTGGAAACCATCCGCATCGCCATCACTGCTGCGGAGACCGGGCATCTGGTCATTGCCACGCTGCACACCACGGATGCTCCCTCCACGGTGGCGCGGATTCTCGATGCGTTTCCAGAGGAGGTGCAAGATTATATCAGCTCGCAGCTCGCGCACTGTTTACTCGGTGTCGTCTGTCAGCACCTTATGACGCGCGCCGACCAGCCCGGGCGGGTGCTGGCCACCGAGGTCATGTGCAACAACACCGGCATCTCCGCCTGCATCCGCCAGCGCCGGTTTTCGCAAATTCCCGGTTTAATCGAGGTTGGCGCAAATGACGGCATGCACACCATCGATGACAGCCTTGCGCACTTGCTGCGCCACGGGTTTATTATTCTCGATGACGCGCTGGCGCTGTGCCGGGACAAGTCCATGATGAATCGGGTGGAGCACGAAAAACAGTCCGCCGCGAAGCGTTAACTGTAGTTGCGCCAAACCCGAATATCCAGTTACTTTGCCGTCATGCGATTCATCCTCACGCTGCTGATCATTGCCGGTCTTATTGCCGGATATTTTCGATTCGAGACCTGGCGCAAAGAACGCACGGAGAACTTCTGGGCCAGCGAATGCCGGAAATGGGTTGAGCCTCTTACCCGCCTGCAGGGGAAGTCGACAACGCTGCTGCCGGATGAAGCCAACTTCTTTAAGTTGATACACTTTCTTCAAAAGGCGCAGGCTGCGGGTGTGGATCTTCCCAAGATGATTACCGGGGCTTGTGTTCAACTCGAATTTCAGGACGAAACCGGTGAAATAATCAGGAAGAGTGTTGAAGATGGCTACAATAAAGCACAGAAGCTGCAGTTGTTGGACGACATGGTCAATATGATCAACCTCGAGCGCGGCGAGGCGGCCTTGATTAAGTGCGCGGGCTGGGTCGATGAGAAGGTCGCCGTGGGGCAGATCGTTCCGACGGCGTACGCGCCGGAGGCGGCGTGTCATCTGGCCAACCTTCAACTCATGCCAGTCTGTGTGCGCGATGCGCAGGGAAATACGGTGACAGAATCAATCGTTGAGCGCGCCATCGCGCTGGAGCGCATGCATGTCATCACACGCGAGTCGCTCGAGCGGGTGAAGGCGGCGGGGCCGCCGAAGAAGTGACGATAGAACCTGCGCTGTGGATGGCTGTTATCCCGAATATCGCTGGATGAAACATACACTTACGCGCGCACGCGCGTCAGCTTCATGGCTGTGAATGTCCGCGTCGGTCGCACCAGTCATCAAACAGTTTGACTAATCCACCCTGCTCCACAAATTCTTGATCCAGTCATGAGTGATATTCTTCACAAGGCGACTGTGCTGGTGCTGAACCGTAACTGGCAGGCCATTGATGTAAAAACCCCGGCTGATGCTTACTGCATGATGGCCGCGGGGACCGCCACAGCCTTGGATATCGGCGACGGCGAAAACATGGAGCCCTGCAAGTGGGATAAATGGCTCACCCTCGGCGTGCGCGGGTGCGACAACGGAGTTGGCACTGTGCACGGGGCGGTGCGCGTGCCCACGGTGATTGTCCTCGCCCGCTATGCCAAGGTGCCGAAGCACCGGCCCAAGCTCAGCACGCGCGGCATCTGGGAGCGTGACGGTGGCGTCTGCCAATACACGGGCAAAAAACTTGGCCGCGAAGAGGGCAATATCGATCATGTCCTGCCCCGGTCGCGGGGCGGGAAGACCACTTGGGAAAACTGCGTGTTGGCCGACAAGCGTGTCAACTCGCGCAAGGGCAGTCGCACGCCGGAGGAGATCGGCTTGAAGCTCGTGAAGTCACCGGCTGCTCCGCGCGAGATGCCTTCCACCTACTTCATCCGCAACACCCACGGCGTGCGGGACTGGGAGATGTTTCTGGGGTGAGACAGGGGACTGGGGTTTGGTTATTGGTTTGCAAAGCCGAGACGAGTCCCTCTCACTTTGCGACTCAGAATTTTATTCGGCCCGCTGAGAAAATTTTAGGGGACGAGTTTCACAAACCGAGCCGTTCTAAACCAAGAACCAGGAAACAAAGAACGAAGAACGAAGAACCTCTCACGCTTCCAGCTCCAGGGACAAATCCAGCGCGCGGGCCGAGTGGGTCAGCGCACCGCAGGAGATGGCGTCCACGCCAGTGGACGCGACTTCGTTGATCGTCTCCAGGGTGATCCCGCCGCTGGCCTCCAGGAAGACGCGGCTGTTCACCAGCGCAACGGCTTCGCGCAATTTTGCGGGCGGCATGTTGTCGAGCAAGATCATGTCCACCCCGCGCAGTGTGAGGAAGTTCCCGACCTGCTTCAGTGTGTCGGCTTCGAGTTCGACCACGATGTCGGGGTGCGCGGCTTTCACGCGGTCGATGGCGTTTTGCAGATCATGGAGCCGGTCATCCGCGAGCAGATGATTGTCTTTCACCATCACCCGGTCGTGCAGCCCCATGCGATGGTTGGTTCCGCCTCCGGCGCGCACGGCCATTTTTTCCAGCCAGCGCCAGCCGGGCGTCGTCTTTCGAGTGTCGAGCACCTTGACCGGATGCGGCCTCACTGCATCCACATAGCGTCGCGTCAGACTGGCGATGCCGCAGAGCCGTTGCAAGAAATTCAAGGCGCAGCGTTCGGCGGTCAGGATGCCGCGCGTGGGTCCGGTGACGCTTAGCAGGGTGTCGTCCTTTGCGAACGGTGCCCCGTCCGGCTTCTCGTGCTGCACGATTAGGCGCGCGTCCACCTCTTGAAATACCCGGGCCGCAACAGCGCCGCCCGCGACGATTCCATTTTCCCGGGCCACGATGCGAGCCGAACTGATGGAAGCTGAATCAATAAAAAACGCGCTGGTGAGGTCGCCGCCATTGACGTCCTCATCGAGCGCGGCGCGGATGAGGGACAGCACGGGGGCTGGCAGCGTGGAGCATGTCATGTTGTGCGGCAAGGTAGCAGTCATGCAGCTGCGTGCCAGCGGGATTCGGGCTTGGTGTCAAATGCAGATTTCTTTGTGCTGTGCATGGATATTTGTTGCCGCGATGATCGGATGGTGTCTAAATATATTTCTCTGCGCGCAGAACTAGCTTTTGAACTATTTCCAACTTCTTGAAAAATCATAAGATGATTTCCAAAATCGGTGATCTGCCGACCGTACTTTTGCTCGCGGTGGCTGTCTGGTTGCTGGGCTCGGAGTCGCTTTTCGCCCAGGCCAAGCCACCGCTGGTTCCTGTGAGCCCGGCGGAGAAACCGGCGGACCCCGGTCCGCTGAACATGGAGGAGGCCATGCAGGCCATGTACCAAGAGGCCTACACGAACTTCAACCTCGGCAAATACGATGTTGCGCTCGAGAAACTCGGCCAGATCCACGCGAAGACGAGCAACAAAGACTTTGAGCAGGTGATGTTTCTTGAGGGTGCGTCCCTATACATGCTGGAGAAGTATGACAAGGCCGCCGTGATCCTTCAGTCCTTTGTCGAAAAGTTTCCCAAAAGCGAATCCATGGTTGATGCGGTCATCAATCTCGGCCGCGCGCACCTGAACTTAGGCGACGCCGCCAAGGGGATCACCGTGCTTAATAGGGCCGTCATCGATTTCCCAGCGCGCAGGGGTGACATTGGACTCACCATTGCCATGCACCACAAGGGGAAAGGCAATATCGACGACGCGCAACGGGTGTTGGAGAGCATCACTGCCAATGCCACGATGTCGCCGGAAATGGTGCAGTCGTTCCTCATGCTTGCGGAAATATACGCAACCAAGGGTGACACCGACAAGGCGGGCGCGGTCATGGAGAAGCTCAAGGGCAGCGCAGCCGATGATGATACAATCATCCAGCGGAACCTGCTGGGACTGAGGATCGGCGACGAGATGCGCGAGAAGAAACTCTTCAGAGAGGCCCTCGTTGCCTATCAAAACGTGCGCAAGCAGAGCGAGATCCTCCGCATTCAGAAGTCACGCGTCGGGCGTATTGAGCAGTGGCTTGTTGATGCCACAGCGGGCAAGTCCGTCAAGTTCCTCAATAAGCCGGTCAGCAAGGGTGACCTGGAATCCATGCTGGACGCCAACAAGAAAATTCTTGAAGATGTTGAAAAGAACAAGAGCTTCGACGCCGATCTTTATTTTCGGCTCGGGCAATGCTTCTTCGAGATGCAGCGTTATTACGAGGCTGTCGCCGCGTTGAACGAGGTTTACTCGAGGTTTCCAGAGTATGCGAACCGTGAGATCGCGCTGTATGTCATGATCCTGGCCTACCAGGCACTTGAGCGCGAAGGTCTCGCTTACGATTTGTGCGAGAAATACATGAGGGAGTTCCCGCAAGGGCAGTTTACCCCCCAGGTGAGCGATTTGTTTGGCATCCTCGCGTTCAAGAGTGGCCGCATCCAGGATGCCATCCTCGCGCTGCAAAGGGCCCGCGACGCCGCCAAGGATGCCGACAGCAAGGAGCGCATCAACTATCTCCTCGGCGTCGTGCTGTTTGAAGCTCAGAAATTCGACGACTCGCGTGACACTTTCCTGACCCTGCTCAAGGACAGTCCGAAGACGGTTTATAAAGATGACTCGGAATACCGCATCGCCCTGACCTACTTCTTCCAGAATGACTCCGGCAAAACCCGGAAGGCGTTTCGTGCCTACATCGACGGAAATCCAAATGGCAGCTACCTCGTGGATGCACAGTATCGGCTGGCGTTCATCATTTACCAGCAGGCGGCGACCAATCAGGGGGGTGACCTCGCCCAAGCCCGCGAGATTCTGGAGAAGCTGGCGACAGACAACCCGAACGACGTGAATATCGGTCAGGTCTGGTCGCTGCTGGGCGATATCTACAGCCGCCTCCCGAGCACGAAAGATGAGAACTTCACCATCAAAGCGATGATGGCTTATATGGCTGCGGTGGACAAGGCCAAGGCTTCTGACGTTCTGGAGTGCGCAATCGAAGCCGCGTCCGGCATCCTGTCGACCGAAGGCAAGTGGAAGGAGTTGGCCAACATGTGGCAGACCTACTATTCAAGTCACAAGGACGGCCCGAATGCACTTAAGGCGGTTTATCAAATCGCCACGGCCTACCGCCGTATGGGCAAGCTCGAGGACGCGCAGAAGCTCATGGCCGACCACATCGCGCCCAACCTCGGCAATCCGAAGAACGAACAGGTCGAGATGCTTATTCAACAACTTGTCGGAATGATCGTGCCCAAGAAGCGCGGCAAGCCCTCGACAGCGGCGCCGAAGCCCGCAGAGACGCCACCAGCCACTGAAAAGGGAGCGACAGACAAAGCGCCGGTTTCTGAGAAAACCGCCGAGGCCGCGCCTGCGGACGCCAAGGCGGCTGAGGCAGCTCCTGCTCCTGCACTGGCTCCAGCTCCCACGTTTGAAGAGCTTGAAGAACGCCTCAAGAAACTTCTCACCGGTCCCGGCGGAGCAGACAGTATCAACAACGGCACCGCCCAGGCTCGTGTGCTTTATGCCCGCGCGCTGCTGGCCCGCATGATGCGCGAGCTGCCAAAATACGAAAGTCTGCTTTCCGTGATACCCGATGCCGCGAAGACGGATGAATTAAGTCCGCTGCTGCTGGCCACGATCGGCGACATGATGTTGGCCAAGGGTCAGCTGGAAAAAGCCGCCGAATATTATGGCCGCCTGCGGGAGGCGTTTTCCGCCAGTGATTTCGGTGACAAGGCGCCGGTCGGGTTGGGCAAGATTGAGTTTGCCAGGAAAAACTACCAGGGTGCGCTGGACTTGTTCAATGAGGCCATCGAAAAGTTCCAGGGCAGTTCCAGCTTGCTCGACGCGACATTGGGCAAGGCCGAGTCACTGCTGGAGCTCGGCGGCGGTGACTCAAAGAAGATGGAGCAGGCTGAGAAGCTCTACAAAACCATTGCCGCGACGCGCGAGTGGAAGGGTGAGCCCACGGCCAACTCGTTGTATCATCTCGGGCTCATCGAGGAGAGGCGTAAAGAATGGGGCAGGGCCATCGCTTACTACCAGCGGGTGATTCTTGCGCATCAAAAATACAAGAACTGGCTGGCCAAAGCCCATCTTCATTGTGCGCAATCACAGATTAATGACAGTAAAAAGGATGACGCAGTCATCGTGCTGCGTCAGATGCTTGCGCGCACCGACCTTCAGGAGCAACCCGAGTTCAAGGAGGCACAGGCGCTTCTGACCAAGATCGGCAACTAACCCCACTCGATCATGTTTTGCCGCACCATCTCACTTGTCGCCTTCCTTGTCATGGTCACTGCCGCGCAGGTTCATGCGCAAAGCATCGTGCTCAAGGACGGCAATCGTATTGCCGCCGCTGACCTGAAAGTGAGCGGCGGAAAAATCACACGTAACATTACCCTGAGCAATGGCATCAAGGCCCAGGCCAGCGTTGCGCTCTCGGACATCATGCTGATGGAGTGGCCGAATCCGAAGGAGTTGATCGACGCGCGCAACCTGATGGCCGCGGGCAAGGCCAGGGAAGCCGTTGCAGTGCTCCAGCAGGGCAAGGATTTCTTTCGCCAGTTCAAGGAAACCAAGGGCAGCCCCTATACCGAAGTGGTTTTTGCCCAGGTTGAGGCGCTGGACCAGGCGGGCGATTTTGACGCCATCTACAAAGTGATGCCGGAGGTCAATGCGATCGCATGGGGTGATGATAAAAAGATTGCGCTGCGCATCATCAAGCTCAACATGGAGCGACGCAACTCCACGGACCAGGAGAAGGTGCTGGCTGAGGCTGAGTCGCTGCGCGACCAGACGGATGACTCCAACGTGCGGGCGAAACTCTCGATGACCATCGGCGATATTCACTACAAGAAGGAACGCTGGATTGAGGCGTTCGATTCCTACCTCCGTGTGCCTGTATTTTTCGGCAGCCAGACCGCCGTGGTGCCGCAGGCGGAGTTGATGGCTGCGCGCTGCCTGGCAAAACTGGAGCGCTACAAGGACGCTGCGGCCATGTTTGTGCGCATCAGCCAGAGCTACCCGGGTTCTGAAGTGGGCGACACGGCGAAGAAAGAATTTCTCTCGACCACCGGGCGTGAGAATAAGCCTGACAAACCTCCTCAGAGCGGCAATGATTCCCCCAATAAACCCGAAGAGAAAGCCAAATCCTGAAACCATGCACACCTCCCACATCCACTCCTTCAGCACTGGAATGAAAGCCCGCCTCGGACGACTCCTGATCTGCGCCACCCTTGTCATGGGAGCTTTGCAGATGACGGCACCGTTGCTCTGTGCGCAGACTCCCGAGGGCACTGAAGCGCCCAAGGTCAGAGTCGAACAGTCCAGCTTGTGGGATGAAATCAAACATGGCGGCTGGGTCATGATCCCCATCGGCGTTTGTTCGGTCGCCCTTATCTGGCTGACTGTGGACAGCTGGATGCGTTGTTCAAAAAACCGCCTCGCGCCCGATGCTCATGTGGCCGGAGTGCGCGATTTGTTCCGTCTCGGCGATTACGTCGGTGCCTACCAGTTCTGCAAAAACAACCCCTCGCCCTTCTGCGATGTCAGCCGTGTCTCGTTGAGCTTCGTGGGCGATGGTCAGCAGGCCACGGAAGACGCCATGGCCAGCGAACTGCACCGCGCCAGCTCCCAGATTCAAACCCGCATCAACTACCTCTCCGTTCTCGGCGTTTGCACCCCGATGATCGGACTGGTCGGCACCGTCACAGGAATGATCAAGGCCTTCAAGGTGCTTGGCAATGAAGGTATTGGTGATCCGTCGAAGCTTTCCGCAGCCATCGGGGAGGTGCTGGTCGCCACTGCGGCCGGCCTTTTCATTGCCATTCCGGCGTTCTTCTTCTTTTATATGCTCCGCAACCGGCTCCTGGGCACCATGCACTATCTGACGGATGCCGTGGTCAGCCTGTTCCGCAAGATGCCCTTTGATCACCTCAAGGACTGCCATGTGGGTGAGGAAGAGTTCTTTGCCGCCATCCCCAACTGGGTCGGCGGTGAGGAAGTCGACCATCCGGTCGCTGCCTGAGCGCATTGAGCGCTTCACGACTTTTCGGGTCAGAAAACTACAACCCTTAAACTACCCACAGAACCATGGCAGGCGGCGGCGGCAATACCGAGAGTGGCGAACCTGAGTTCCAGATCGCGCCGATGATCGACGTGCTGCTGGTGCTGCTCATCTTTTTCATGAGCATCACCTCTGCGCAAGTGCTGCGCATTGACAAGGACATCAATCTACCGCTGGCTCCCGACGCCAAAAAGAAAGAGAAACAATCCATCAGCGAAGGCGCCTTGAACGTTAAATGGGTGCCCGCCGAAAAGAAAGCCAAGTTCAACTTTGAGGGCAAAGACTACCCGGCCATCGAGGATTTGGTGGCCATCATCCAGCGCCACAAAGATGCGGACAAGTCCGGACGTTACCGCGTCATCATTCGCGGAGACAAAAACCTGCCCGCCATCGAGGTGCAGAAGGCCATGAGCGTGCTTGGCCAGGCCGGCTTGGAAAACATCGCTTTCTCCGCTCTCAATCAATAACCCGACATGAAACGCATCCAGGACGACGACAACCCCAACATGGGCTTCCAGATCGCGCCGATGATCGACGTGGTGTTCGTCATCATGCTCTTCTTCATGGTCATGGCCGGTGCCGTGAAGGTCGAGCATGAGCTCAAGACGGCCTTGCCCGGATCCACGCCGCCGGCGGCTGCAGACATCAAGGATGTGCCCGATGAAATTACCATCGTGGTCGCTGAGGACGGCACGGTGACCATGAACGACGAGGAATTCGACACCCCGACGGACAAGAAACTGCCGCGACTCACCGGCGATCTGATCAAGCTGAAAAAGGATGCCGATAACCGCGGTGGGAAGGTGCTTGTCACCTTGCAGACGGAGGAACAGGCGAGGTATGAGCGCGTGATCGATGTCCTGAACGCCCTTGGCAAGGCACAGCTTTCGAACGTAACCTTCACCGTTGGCGATGAGGAGGCATAAACGCCTTCAGAAATAACTGGCTGAATTTCCCAAGAAATGCGGGGATTGCGCGTGACGCACTTCAGCCAAGCCCGTATAACTCTCCAGCAACTAAAATTTCATGAATGCCGGTCCAAACCCAGCGCGCCCGCCTGGGCCCGCACCTTTACCCGTGGTGATTCAGTCCCTGACGCCGACCAGCATCACGGGGGCAGTGGCACCGCCAGTGGCGCGGGCTGCCACCGGGGCGATTCCGGTGGCATCAGCCGCAGTTCCCGCTTATGCGGCGAATCCCGTGGAAATGGGCGTGCTGGAGGGCGCACCCCCGGTGGTAATTGGAAAGCCACCAAAAAAGAACGCGTTTCTAGCCTACTGGCGCAAAGCCGGCGGGGGCTCACTGGCGGTCAGCCTGATGGTGCACGTCGGTTTGATCGCGTTGTTTGTCACGATCGTGACGGTCACTGTGCACGAGCCCAAGGTGGATTTTTTGCCCGGTGGCGGGAGCAAGCACAGTGCGGAAGCGAGT
>VFKE01000181.1 GCA_009885695.1 Verrucomicrobiota bacterium
AAGGTCCTGGGGTTTGCACCCCAGGCTGGGGATGAGACGTTCCGTTGGCACTGGTGAGGTGCCGAAACGGACACAGCGATCAGGCCAAGAAATGTGGAATCAGGTTATCATGCGCCAACGGCGCATTTTATACCAAGCCTGGGGTGCAAATCCCAGGACTACTACACCATGATTATTGAGCGCTGAAAGCGCGTTTCATAACACCATCCTAGGCTGGGTCATCACGCGTGAATCGGATGCCCTGCGGCCACTTCGGTGGCTTCCTTGAGCATCTCGCTGAGCGTGGGATGCGCGTGGATGGTGGCTTCGATTTCGTCCTTCGTGGCTTCGAGTGTCATCGCTAATCCTAATTCAGCAATCATCTCGGTGGCTTCCGATCCGACGATGTGGGCGCCGACTAACTCGCCGTGCGGTTCGCCGAAGAGAAGTTTCACAAAACCTTCCGGTTCCGCGACGGCGAGTGCTTTGCCGCTGGCTTGGTAGGGGAACTTGCCGACTTTGAATTTGAGGTTTTTCTCCTTCGCCGAGGCTTCGGTGAGTCCGATGCTGGCAACTTGCGGCTGGCAGTAAGTGCAGCCGGGGAAGATGGTGACCTTCTTCGGTTTGTGGCCGGGCTTGTAGAGGCCTTCGACACATTGCACGGCTTCATAACTGGCGACGTGGGCGAGCCACGGAGGGCCGATGATGTCGCCAGCGCCGTAGATGTCTTTCACGCTAGTTTCGTAGTTCGCGTTGGTGTTGAGCCAACCGCGTTCGGTGAGTTTCAACTCAATGCCGCCGGGCAGCACGGGCATGACTCCGATGGCAACCAGGCATATGTCCGCTTCGATGGTTTCAGTCACCGCGCCTTCGACACTGAGGCTGACTTTGTCGCCGTGATCTTTGGCGCTGGCGACTTTGGTTTTGGTGAGCACGCGGATGCCGGCTTTCTTGAAACTCTTTTCGACCAGCGCGCTGGATTCCTCGTCCTCCACCGGCAGGATGCGCGGCATCATTTCGATGAGCGTGACTTTGGTGCCGTAGGCGTTGAAGAAATAGGCGAACTCAGCCCCGATGGCACCGGCTCCAATGATGGCAATGCTCTTGGGCTGTGCTGGCAGGATCATGGCTGCGTGGCTGTCGATGACGGTTTTGCCATTGAAGGGCAGACCGGGCATGGGGCGGGCGTTGGCACCGGTGGCGATGAGAATTTTGACTGCATCGTGCGTTTCTTTTTTTCCGTCTTTGGCGGTGACTTCCACTTTGCCTGGGGCGGTGATGCTGCCCATGCCGCGGATGTAGTCGATCTTGTTCTTCTTCAGGAGGAACTCGATACCGCCGCAAAGTTTGTCGGATACTTTACGACTGCGACCGATGACTTTGTCCCAGTCGAAGCTCAGGCCTTCGATCTTCATGCCAAACTCGGCGGCACGGTGCGCGACGGTGTGGTAGAGCTCGGCATTTTTCAGCAGGGCTTTGGTAGGAATGCAACCCCAGTTCAAGCAGGTGCCGCCGGCGCGATCGCCTTCGACACAGGCGACTTTTTTACCGAGTTGCGCAGCGCGAATGGCGCCGACATATCCGGCGGGGCCGCCGCCAATGACGATGAGGTCGTAGTTCATGGGATTGGTTATAAGTTATGGGTTATAAGTTATGAGTTATTGAATCAACCACCACGCGCATCGCCGTGACGGCTTGGAGGGGCTTTGATGAAGGGAGGAAGAGGACCGAGGTTGCCATCTCCATAGGCGGATTGATCGCGGATGGCGCGGGCGATGGCGCGGGCCATTTGACTGCGGTAACTGGAATTGGAAATGGCTTTGCCCTCGCGGGCATGGGAGATGTAGCCGCATTCGACCAGAATGCACGGGATCATGGGGTTGCGGGTGAGCCGCAGTCGGCGGCGGACCAGTCCGCGGGAGTTGTGCTGATGGGCAGTGGCGGAGAGCTGGCTTTGCACGCGTTTGGCCAGGGTGTAGCTGTCGACGCGCCACCAGTAGGTTTCCGGGCCCGCGAAGCGTGATGATGAATGATTGAAGTGGAGGCTGATCAGGACGGCGTCGGGATATCGGTTGGCCAGTTTCACGCGATCATCAAGGTCGACAAATTTGTCCGAGTCGCGCGTCATGACGACGCGGAAGCCGCTGAGTTCGCTGCGGAGGCGTTTTGCCATGTCGAGCGTCAGGTTTTTTTCGGTGAGTCCAGCGCGACGTGAACTGGCGCCGGAATCTTTTCCACCGTGGCCGGCATCGACGATCACGGTTTTGAAGCCGCGCGGACCGGGGCGGTTGCCGTATTCATTCAGGCCGCGACTGGTAGAGGTCGGGCCTGCGGGCGGGGTTTCGCAGCTGACCAAACCGAGGGCACATGCAGACAGAAGCAAGGCCGTGCGCGCGAGGTGTGTTCGATTCATCAGGTGGATTATCCGGTTTGTTAACAAGATCACTTCAGCGGCGCAGGACAAACGGAGTGACATCCACCAGTGCAAGACCGGGAACATGTCGAAAGTCTTTTTCATTCAGCGTGGCGACGGAATGTCCCGATTCCATGGCGGTGGCGGCGATTTGCAGATCGTGTGCGCCAATGATCTGGCCGCGTTTTTCAAGGTTCGCCCAGAGAGCGGCGTGACGCCGTGCGATGGTGAGGTCAAAATCAATGACCGCCAGCCGGACGAGCATGTCTTCGACGAATTGTGAGCGTTCTGCGCGGCGGGTCTTTGTGTTGGCCCTTTCGACGCCGTGAAGAAGCTCGGAAGCGGTGATGGCTGCGATGAAAAAGGTTTCGTCGGGATGCGCGTGAAATAATCCCGTCAGATTGAAGCGCCGGCGTTCATGGGCGATGGGAATGGAACTGTCGAGCATCAATCCCATGGTGAATTTGGTTTGGGGAGCCGCTTGCGTGCTGTGGCCAGATCTTTGGCAAATGAGGCGCTCTCAGACTCGCTTAAGTGATGGATTTTCGGCCAAAGCTCCGCCAGTTCGGCTCCCGTGAGAGGCTTGGGGACCGGCGAGATTTTTGCGACCAGTTTGCCGCCCTTGAAAAGCAACGCCGTCTCGCCGTGGTAGCGGATGCGGCTGATGAGGTCGGAGAAGCCGCGGGCGGCCTCGGTGACAGAGAGAGAAATCATGTTATCAGATAATCTGATTTTGTGATAAGTCAACGGACTACACCAGCATCAGCGCCGGATTCTCCAGGAGCTTCTTCATCTCGCCGAGGAACTGGGCGCCGACGGCGCCGTCCACGACGCGGTGGTCGCCGCTGAGACCGAGCCACATTCTCTGGCCGGCGACGATCTGGCTCTTGTCGTTGACGACGGGGCATGAGCGGACACTGCCCACGCTGATGATCGCGGCCTGCGGGGGATTGATGATAGCGGCGAAGTGGTCGATGCCGGATGCGCCGAGGTTGCTCACGGTGATGGTGCCGCCGCCGAATTCATCGGAGCTGAGCTTTTTGTTTTTCGCGCGTGTGGCGAGATCTTTCACGGCCAGGCTGATTTCCATGACGGTCTTGGTTTCTGCGGCCTTGATGACGGGGGTGACGAGTCCTTCGGGCAGGGCGATGGCCACGTTCAAATTGACGTGCTTGAATTGAACGATGGCGTCGCCGTCGAAGGACGAGTTCACGGCGGGAACGGTGACGGCGGCACGGACGACGGCTTTGAGGATGAAATCGTTGACGCTGTACTTGTTGCCGCTGGTTTTCTGCGATTGTTCGTTGATGTTCGCGCGGAATGCCATGAGCGGTGCGGCATCGATTTCCATCTGCAGATAGAAATGCGGAATTTGCGTCTTGGAAGCGAAGAGGCGCTCGGCGATGATATTCCGCATGCCGGTGAGCGGGATGCGCTGGTCATCGGGACCAGCGACGGGGCGGATGGTTTGCGAAGATCGTGCAGGCAGAGGGCTGCCGGCGCCACTTGCGGGGGCGGATTCCACATCGGCGCGGATGATGCGTCCGCCAGGGCCGGAGCCGGTGATGCGGGACATATCCACGCCGAGTTCCACGGCGACCTTGCGGGCGAGGGGCGATGCTTTTACTCGGGTGCCATTGGTGGAGGCGGCGCGGCTGCGGGGTGCGGGTGCGGTGGGAAGGACGGATCCGGCCGTGACTGCATGTCGGGTGGCTGATAATCCAGTGGCAGATTTTATTGACGGAGCAGCGGCTGGGACTGGAACTGCGTCCTCGTTAGCCTTGACGAAGGCGGCGAGGTCAGTTGGTGAGGCTTCGCCTTTATCGAGAATCACGGCAAGACCGGCACCTAGCGGCACCTTGCTGCCTTCCTTGAGCAGGAGCTTGTGGACGATGCCCGCATCGAAGGTTTGCATCTCCATCGTGGCCTTGTCGGTCTCGATATCGGCCACGGCACGGCCGATATCCACGGTTTCGCCCTCCTTGACCAGCCACTTGATGAGGGTGCCCTCGGTCATGGTGTCGCTTAGTTTGGGCATTTTGATGAGCTTGGGCATGGGCGTAATTCTTAGACAGGATTAACAAGATTAACAGGATGGGAGATTGGACAGTTGCGAAGCCGCGAAGCGAATTAACGGAATTTTACCGGATTGTTTTAGAACGAAATTCTAATTCAGTTTGATTTTGTAAATTTTGTCGATGAAGCCCTAGCAAATTTCCAGTGCGCGGGCCACGACAACTTCCGGGGTGGGGTTTTGTATTTTTTCGAGAGGCGGACTGTAGAAGGCGGGGGCGTCGAGCGAGTTCACACGGAGGACGGGTGCGTCGAGTTCGTCAAAGCAATGCTGTTGGACCATGGCGGCTATTTGGGAACCGATGGAACCGAAGGGCTTGTTCTCGTCCACGCAGATGAGACGATGGGTTTTGCGTACGGAGTTGAAAATGGTTTCCTCGTCGAGCGGGCGGATGCTGCGGAGGTCCACAACCTCGGCGCTGATGCCGTGTTCGCTTTGCAAAATCTCCGCGGCTTTCAGGCAGGTGTGCACGGCGCGTCCATGGCAGACCAGGGTGATGTCGCTGCCTTCGCGTTTGATGTCGGCGACACCGAGGGGAATGACGAGTTCGCCATCGGGAAGTTCGCTATTATCAGGCACGTCCCATTCCTCGCCGTAGAGCAAGGTGTTCTCCATGAACATCACGGGATCGTTGTCGCGGATGGCGGCTTTCATGAGCCCCTTGGCATCGTAGGCAGTCGCGGGGACGACGCACTTCATGCCGGGGAATTGGGCGATGACATTTTCCGGCGTGTGGGAGTGGGTGGCCCCGACATTGGTGCCGCTGTTCGCCGGACCGCGGATGACGATGGGGCAGTTGATGAGCCCGCCGGACATGTAGCGCACCATGCCGGCATTATTGATGATTTGATCCCAGGCGACGGTGTAGAAGCTCCAGAACATGAGCTCCATGACCGGGCGCACGCCGAGCATGGAGGCGCCGACGCCCATGCCGATGAAGCCGGCTTCGCTGATGGGCGTGTCCATGACGCGTTTGTCGCCCCACTTGGCCCAGAGGCCTTCGGTGACTTTGTAGGCGCCGTTGTATTGCGCGACTTCTTCGCCCATGAGCATGACCATGGGGTCGCGTGCGAGCTCCTCGTCAAAGGCTTCGCGAAGGGCGTGGCGGTAGGAGAGTCGGCGCATGGAAACAGTAAGTCTGTAGGTCAGTAAGTCAGTGGACAGAGTCGGTCAGTCGTTGAAGAAATGCCGGCCGGTCTGGCCAGCTTCGGTTTTTTGATCGACCTCCCAATAGACATCGTCAAAGATTTCAGCGGGCTCAGGATAGGCACTCTGTCCGGCGAACTGAGCTGAAGCTTCAGCTTCGGCGATGGCAGCCTGGTCAATGGTGGCCACGCCGGCTTCATCGAGCACACCCTCTTTGAGCAAGTGGGTTTTGAAGATGTGAATGGGATCGTGCTCACGCTCGTAGCGTTCGACCTCTTCCTTGGTGCGGTATTTGAATTTGTTGGCGTCGGCGACCGAGTGTCCTTGATAGCGATACGTGGTAATTTCCAGCAGGGTCGGCTTGTTCTCGTTGCGCGCGCGCTCGAGGGCATCGTGGACACCGGCGCGGACTTCGTAGAGGTCTTCGCCGTTGAGTTGTTTCCATGCCATGCCGTAGCCGACGGCGCGCTCGGCGAGACAGCCGGGGTAAGCACTGGAACGCTTCTGGCTGGTGCCCATCGAATAGCCGTTGTTCTCGATAATGAAGACAATGGGGAGACCGAATAGCGCGGCGAGATTTAGACTCTCATGAAAGCTGCCCTGATTGACTGCGCCATCACCGAGGAAGCACATGGCCGCGCCCTTGAGACCTTTGTATTTCAAACCGAATGCCAGTCCAGTGCCGAGCGGGGTCTGGCCGGCGACAATGCCGTGACCGCCCCAGTAATTCTTGTCCGGCGCGAAGTAGTGCATGGAACCGCCCTTGCCCTTGGAACAACCGGTTCGCTTGCCGAAAAGTTCGGCCATACAGGCGTTCATATCCATTCCAACAGCTAATGCATGTCCGTGATCACGATAAGCTGTAATAATATGATCATTCTCGCCCATGAGGGAAACGCAGCCCACGGCGACCGCTTCCTGGCCAATGTAGAGGTGAAGGAAGCCTCCCATTTTACCTGCGTTGTAATACTTGAGCGAAATTTGTTCGAAGCGTCGGATGCGGCAGAGATCACGATAGAGACCACGTTTTTTCTCCACCGACAATGAAACATTAATGGCAGCTTTTGTGTGGCTGGCGGGCTTATTTTGGATGGGGGAGGACATGATCGATGAAGGCGCGGAGGCTAGCGTGCTTAGATCAGATACGCAAGCGCCGAGCGCATGTGCCGCAACGCTTTTATTTTAATTTTATATGGAGTAAATTTAATTGTTTAGCGGATATAATCCTCACGGGTTTTGAGGCTGAAGTTCCACATGGAACACTTCTCGCAGTGAAGCAATTCCTGTGCTAGGGTCGCTGTTCTTTCGCGCCGATGTCGTCCGCATATATTTATCCACAACACTATGACGTGCTCGTCTGTGGTGCCGGCCATGCAGGCGTGGAGGCGGCGATGGCCGCCGCCCGACTTGGTTGCCGGGCAGCGATGCTGACGCAAAATTTGGACACAGTCACCCAGATGTCCTGCAATCCGGCCATCGGGGGCCTGGCCAAGGGTCATTTGGTTCGCGAAATTGATGCTCTGGGCGGAATAATGGGGCTAAACACGGACGCCACAGGTATTCAGTTTCGGATGCTCAACGCTGCGAAGGGGCCCAGCGTCCAGGCGCCGCGCGCGCAATGTGACAAGAAGGCTTACCAGTTCCGGATGAAATGGCTGGTGGAAAACCAGCCAAATCTCGACCTTCATCAAGGCAATGCGGCTGAGATTCTGGTTGAGGGCGACCGAGTCACGGGTGTGCGCACTAGCCTCGGCATTATCTATCGGGCACGGACGGTGATCATCAGTTCGGGGACATTTATGCGTGGTTTGCTCCATGTCGGGCTGCAAAATCAGGCTGGTGGGCGGATGGGGGACACTAGCTCTACCCTGAGTGACAGCCTCCGCGCCTTGGGATTCGAAGTCGCACGTTTTAAGACCGGGACACCTTGTCGGCTTAATGGTCGCAGCATCGACTTTTCAAAATGTGAGGCGCAACTGGGGGATGAACCACCCCCTCGTTTTAGTTATCTGAGTGGGGTTTTACCGGACGACGAACAGCTTTTCACACTGAACCGCTGGCAGCGTAAAAAGTTCCACGTGGAACAATTACCCTGCTGGGTCACCTACACGACGCCCCGAACTCACGATGTTATCCGGGCGAATTTAGACAAATCCCCGATGTATTGCGGGGTGATCGAGGGGGTGGGGCCGCGCTATTGCCCATCCATTGAAGATAAAGTGGTCCGTTTCGCTGAGAAGGACCGCCACCAAATCTTCCTCGAGCCCGAGGGTCGCCATACGAATGAGTATTACGTGAACGGCGTCTCTACCAGTCTTCCCTTTGAAGTCCAACTCGAATTCATCCGGAGCATCCCGGGCCTTGAGAAAGCAGAGATCGTCCGCCCTGGTTACGCGGTGGAATATGATTACTGCCCGCCGACCCAACTCAGTCCCACCCTGGAAACCAAGCGTCTCTCCGGACTCTACTTTGCCGGCCAGATCAACGGCACCTCCGGTTACGAGGAGGCTGCGGGGCAGGGGTTGATCGCTGGGACGAATGCAGCTCTCAAGGTCAAAAGTGAGCCCGCCTTTATCCTGAAGCGAAACGAAGCCTATTTAGGCGTGCTGATCGACGACCTCGTCACCAAGGGCGTGACCGAGCCTTACCGGCTTTTCACCAGCCGGGCCGAATACCGGTTGCTCTTGCGCCAGGATAACTGCGATCTGCGGCTCACTGAAAAGGCAGCGGTTAGCGGATTGGTCGATGACTATCGATTGCAGCACACGCGCGCGAAAGCCGCCACTCTTGCTGAACTAAAATCGTACATCGCCTCCGCCGCGCAAGATGGAGTCAAGGTCGAGCAATGGCTCAAGCGCCCAGAAAACACCTGGAGCACCCTGCCCGAGGACATGCGCGGGAAATTCGCTGACGAAGTCTGGAGCATCGCTGAAGTGGATGTCAAATACGCCGGTTACATCACCCGACAGGAAGACCAGATCGCCCGTGTAGCTAAAATGGAAGACTCCCTGCTCCCTACATGGTTGGACTATTCAGTGATTCGCGGAATGAAGGACGAAGCCAGAGCCAAGCTGGCTCTCATTCAGCCGTCCACTTTCGGCCAAGCTGCGCGAATTCAGGGCGTGACACCGGCAGACTTGGCGGTGCTGGCAGTCTGGGTCAAAGCGGGCGCAAGCGCATCAGAAACTGCCGTTGTAAATTAGTAATTTTAATGCACAACCTCTTTCAAATTAGACAATCTTATTCCTCTGGATTCCAGTGGACGCTCCTCCCGGACACCGCGCAACACTTTGAAGCTGCCGCTCTGGATCACAATCTCTGAAGTGGCGGACGTTGCCTGTAAAAGTTTCTCATAAGGCAGGTGCCGGTTGGCCACCAGCCACAGCTCGCCGCCCGGCTTAAGGGCATTCGCCGCCGCCTCGATAAATCGAAGGCCTAGCATCGGATCCGGCCTCCGCCCTTCATGGAATGGCGCGTTCATGACCACGTAGTCAAATTTGCCGGAACCCACGCCAGCAGTGACATCATCCCAGTGGTAGCGCACCTTCGCACCAGGAGCGGCCGCAGCGAGATTCTTCTTGGCGCATTCCAGGGCGATCCGGTCTGCTTCATAAACATCGAGCGACCTGATTGCCGAAAATTTTCGCAACATGAAATCGGAGAGAAAGCCCCAGCCAGCGCCGAGATCAGCCACCGATCCGTGAACCCGGTCCGGCAGTTGCTCCGTGAGCAAGCGAGAACCATCATCAATCTCGTCCCAACTAAAGAGCCCCGGTCGCGACCAGAAGCGTCCTTCCACAATCTGCTTAGACTGGGCAAAGGTGAGCCACTCCGTCATCAAGTCTGGCTGCAGCATTCTAGTTTTCTGCGCCCAGAATACCCGGCAATGGCTCTTAGAAATAGAGCCGACTTCTCCTGCCAGTTCCGCCAACAGTTTTTCGTAACGCTTCGCGCCCCAGTCGTTGTGCAGGCAAACCACCAGCTTTCCGCCTTCCTCCAACAAATCAATGCCTCGCGCCAAGTCTGCCAGTGTTTGCTGCTTCTGCCGCTCGGGCAGCAACAGGACCAGCGCGTATTTTCCCTCCAGCGCCTTGTAATCAGGCCCCATGAGCCCGGCCGAATGCAGTTCCACGGCCGCAGGTTTAAAATCCTGCTCACAGGCAAGACGCTCGCCGAACGGTAGCAGACCGGCATGAACCCGTGCGCGAAGAAATCCAATTCGTCCATCTGCAGGCACAAGCGACGCCTCGCTCCGAAGAGCAAGCATCAAAGTTTCCAGCGCAAGATCGCGATCATTCATACTGCTCATGGTGCGAGCACCTAAAGGCTGATTCTCGGCGCTGCAACCACTCGTGTGACAACGCCTGAACTTAGGGCATGCTTGCGTGCCTGCACTGCATTCGAGTTCATTAACTTGAAGCTTGGCGCTTTGGAAAGGTGAATAAAAGAGTAAAGAATTCAGCATTCCGCCATCTTCGGGTGCAGCAAGATTTCAGTAAAATGCGTGAAAGTATTCACCACCACCACCGTATGGTGACTCCTGATGATCAGAAATATATTTATCTTTGCCGTTTGCGCGCTCGCCGTGCCCTGTTTGATTCGCGCCGAAATATCCACCCCGCAACTGCCCCCAAATGCCCGGGTCGCCATCATCGGCGATTCCATCACCGAGCAGAAGATCTATTCAAAGTTCATCGAAACCTATCTGCTTGCCTGCACTGGTCGAAAGGACATCAAATGTTTCCAGTTCGGCTGGAGCGGGGAAACTGCCGGCGGCTTCGCTGCGCGTGCGGAAAATGACCTGGGTGCATTCAAACCCACCGTGGCCACCACCTGCTATGGGATGAACGACGGCGGCTACCAGCCCTTTAACGATAATATCGGCAGCACTTATGAGAAAAACATGCGCAACGTGATTGCGAATCTGCGGAGCGCCGGTGTGCTGCAGATTGTCATAGGCTCACCAGGTGCGGTGGACACTAAATTTTTTGCGTCCCGCACGTCTTTCGGTGATAAAAATTCCGCCACGGGGTACAACGACAATCTGGCGCATCTGCGTGATATCGGCCAAAAACTCGCCTCGGAGAACGGCATCGCCTTCGCGAACGTGCATGACATGATGGCCGGAGCCATGCCCAAAGCCAAGGCGGCGCTCGGTGGTGATTATGACGTATGCGGCAAAGACGGTTTCCATCCCGGCCCCAACGGCCATCTACTCATGGCCGCCGCATTCCTCAAAGGACTCGGACTCGACGGCAACATCGGTGAAATCACCGTGGATATGAAGGGTGCCAGCAGTGCGAGCGAAGGGCACCGCGTGACAGGCAGCAACGGTATTGCCAGCGTCGAAAGCACAAAATGGCCATTCTGTTTTGATGGCGACGTGAAGGCATCCAGCGGAACGAGAAGCATCCTGGCCTTCTGCAAATTCAATGACGAATTAAACCGGCTGATACTGCGGGTAAAGAACCTCGACGCCGCGAAAGCAACCGTAACCTGGGGAGCTGAGAGCCGGGAATTCACCCGCGAACAACTCACGCGGGGAATAAATCTCGCCGCCGAGTTCATGGTGACGCCATTTAACGACACCTTCTTTATTTTGATGAACGCCGTGGCAGCCAAGCAAGCCCATGAAACCGCGATGATCAAGAGCATGGTCAGCAACTTTCGCAGCTTTGCAAATGATGCGCGACTGGATGCCGAGTTCGCGGGTGCATTAGAAACTTTAAAAAGGAAGTTGCTCGCCAAACAGGAGAAACTTGATGCTGCAGACCGCACCATCCTCATCCCAGTGAAACACGCCATCAGGGTTGACGCGGCAGAATAAAGTAATGTCCAGCCATATCAATTCCATTGCATTGTTCCGTTTTCCCATACAGCCCAACCATCACACACCATTAGATAACACTACATCATGCATATAATTACATCCCGGCTAATCGCATACTGTTTGTTTTGTGCATCATTTTCCATCTTCGCGCAGGATGCGCCCAAACCCATCCGTCTCATCGCTGAGGCGGAGGATTTCAAGGTCGAGAAAGGCCCGTGGCAGGTGGTGCCGTATCGGGAAAACTACTTCGCCTCAACCTTCGCCATCACCTTTCTTTCGCGAATGGGTTGCCTTGGTGCACCCGAGCAACTTGACGCGGGCCAGACGGCCATCGCCACGCAGGTGATCGAAGTGCCGCGTGCAGGTGAGTTTCAAGTGCTGGCACGCTATGAGCAGCCGCTTAATTTTTCCGTCGAGTTCACGGTCGAAGTGGTGCAGGGCGGAAAGACTGTATTCAGTCAGGTGTTTGGCCGGCTGGCCGATCCAAAAATCTGGCCGATGAACGGACATAAGCGCGTCCCAATGGAGCGATTTTGGTGGGGTGGCACAGACAACATTGTCTGGCAGCAGTCTGGCGCGGCCAAGCTCGCCAAGGGCACAGCCACACTCCGGCTCATCGCCGGACCGCAGATGGATGGAGCGGCCATGCGCGCCATGGCCGCGCGCCGCAATGTGGACGTGATTTGTTTAACTGATGACACCGCCGGCATGGAAGCTCAGAAAACGACGAGTTACCTGGAGCTCGATGGCTGGTTGGTGCAGGACGGTGATATCTTCGTGCGCGTGACGAATCCCCGTGACGGACTGGGGCCGTGTGTGCCGCTGATCGCGCCGTTTGTTCAGGGACAGCATTCACCCTACTACATCCACATCCGCGACTGGCCTTCGATACAGGTGCTCAAGAGTGGTTATCTCGTAATGCCAACAGCCTACGAACTGACCGGTCCGCGTTCACTGGCGGTGAAACCCAGCATGCTTGCGCCGCGGCTCGACCCGGAGAAGCTCGCCGCCGCGCCGGACCCGAGCAAGAAGGCGAAAGGGCCTGCGCCACTCGTCATTCCCGACGACCAGTATCTCCAGCCCGGCGACACCTCCGGCTGGGTGCCGATGGGCCAGGTGCTCGACGCGCTCAACAACGTGCAGTGGTTTCCAAAGGCGACTTACAAGGACGCGAAAATCACCGAGCTGCATCTCAAGCTCGAGTTCGCCGTGCCCGACGGCAAGGGCGGGCTGAAGTCCGTGAAGACCATCACCATGAAGGGCAAGCCGGACTATTACTCGCCTGTCACCTTCGAGATGCCCGGCAACGTCGCGCCCAACGCCGCGATGGCCAAGGCGCTGAAGGAGCGCTTCTGGCTGCCCGAAATTCGCACGCAGAAAGAGTCGCTCGACTGGCTGCTCGCGGAGGTCGCAAAGTTCCCGAAAGTGGGCGCCGTGCCGAAGCGTTTCCTCGCCTACAATCTGATGGGTTTTAGCGGCGCGCTCGGTGCCTTCCCCGAGGCCAAGCAGCTCGCCAAGGCGCTCGGCGACAACACCGCCGTGGACCAGGCGGGCAAGAAACGCGACCTCGTCGCGCACTGGGGCGACCCGAGCCTGCCGGCCATCCAGAAGCACGAATCCGCGCGCAAGGACGGTTTCAAAGACCTCTACATCGTCAGCTACGGCGACGAGATTCACCTGCCGTCGCTGCCCGTGAAGGACGAGGAGTTCGCCGCGTGGCTGCGAGCGCGCGGGGTGCAATACTCCGGCGAGGTGAAGGTCATTGCCCCCACGTCCAAGGACACGCCCGAGGCCGTCGCCGCGATGATGAAGCACCCGCTCTACTACTACTCGACCATCTGCATGAAGGAGAAGGGCGGCCAGCACTACGCCGCCGGCACCGCCTACTACAAGAGCAAGGGCGTGCTGACCGGCGCGAACTACGCGCCGCACGCGAACTACTTCATCAACGAGATGGATTACATACGGCCCTTCAAGCTGCGCGCGATGAGCATGCCGTGGTCGGAGGATTACGTCTGGCAAATCCCCGAGTTCAGCGTGCAGGCGATGGGCTACCTCACATCCGGCCTCCGTGCCGGCGCGAAGTATGACAACCTCCCCATCCACATGTATGTGATGCCGCACTCACCGGGCAATACACCGCGCGATTTTCGCCTCTCCTTTTACACTGCCGTGGCCCATGGCGCGCGGATGATAAATTACTTCTGCGCCTCACCATCGGCGGTGGGCGGCACGGAGAACTACGTGGACACCAACGACCTGCCCATGTGGCGCGCAATCTATGATTGCACTCATGCCGCCGGGACATTCGAGGACTACGTGATGGACGGCCAGGTGCGTCCGGCAAAGGTAGGACTCATGTTGTCGAGTGTGGATGACGTGCTCACGGGCGCGGACAACCAATCCTTGGCCATGCACAACAATGAGCGCAAAGCCATCTACTACGCGCTCCGTCACGCGCAGGTGCCGGTGGATTTCCTCAGCGAGGACGACGTCATCGAAGGCCGCGCGAAGGATTGCCAGGTCATCTACATCCTCCAGCAGTGGATGCACTCGAAGGCCACGGCGGCGTTGACCAAGTGGGTCCAGGCCGGCGGCACACTCGTCGCGCTCGGCGGCGGCGGCTTCATGAACGAGTTCAATCAGTCCAACACCGGCGCGAACACGCTCTACGGCGTGAAGTCGCAGTCGCTCGCCACCGACCCCGACCTTGTGCCCAAGTATCTGCTCAAGGAGAACTCGCCCTTCCTCACCAAGCAGGACCTCCCGCCCTACGTGCCGATGGACAAGGTGAAGTGGACTCACGGCGACCGCACCGTGAGCGATGTGCCCGTCATCGTGTGGAAGCAAACGCTCGTGCCGACCGACGCGAAGGTCATCGGCACCTTCGCCGACGGCAAACCCGCCGTGCTGGAAAAGAACCACGGCAAAGGCCGCGCGCTGCTCTTCGGTTTCCTCCCCGGCCAGGCGTATCTCAAGAGCGGCCTGCCGCTGCGTCCCGCCGACCGTGGCGCGACCGACGCGAGCTTCAGCCACTTCCTGCCCACCGCGATGAACCCCGCCCTGCGCGCCGCGCTCGTGGACGACTTCCTCCCCGCCGGCTTCGCGCGCCCCGTCGTGTGTAGCGAGACGCTGGTGGAAAGCTCCGTGATTGACACCCCCGCCCTCGCTGGCGCGCCCGCCCGCCTCGGCGTGCCGTTGATGAACTACACCGGCAAACCCATCGCGAAGCTGGAGGTGAAGCTTACCGGCCTGACCGGCGCGAAGTCCATCCGCAGCGTGGAACACGGCCCGCTCAAGGTTGAAATTCGCGATGGAGCATCGCACGTCACACTGCCGCTCGAAGTGGGAGATATGCTGTTGATTGACCGGTGACACAGATAAATCAGCCAACACCAGTCGTGATGCCGTCAAGACTCCAGCGTCGGCGCTGGATCATGTGACAGCCACGTAGCGGTCGCAGCCAGTTTTGCACGCCACGGAGTCTGCCTTTGGAGTGGCTGGAATCCTGGCCTATGGCACCGTGGCGATGCTGACGTGGCAGGGATCTGGAGCGGATGGTTTGCGAAGGCCCGTGAAGCGTGCATCTTGCGCGCTCCCCATGCCCGAACTCGACAAGACCTACACCGCCGCGGAAGTCGAAGCCCGCTGGTATCAGCAATGGCTTGATGACAAAGCCTTCGTGGCTGATCCCGCGCGCGTCAGTGAGAAGCGCCCGGCCTATTCCATCGTCATCCCGCCGCCGAACGTCACGGGCATCCTCACACTCGGCCATGTTCTGAACAACACCATCCAGGACATCTTGTGCCGACGTGCCCGCATGCTGGGCAAGGAGGTGCTCTGGCTGCCCGGCACCGACCACGCCGGCATCGCCACGCAGAACGTGGTGGAGAAGACCCTCAAAAAACAAGGTGGCATCAAGCATCGTGACGACCTCGGCCGCGAGAAGCTGGTGGAGAAGATCTGGGAATGGAAGGAGAAGCACGGCGGGATCATCATCCAGCAGCTCAAGAAGCTCGGCGCGTCCTGCGACTGGAGCCGTGAGCGATTCACGATGGACGAGGACTACTCGTGTTGCGTGCAAAAGGTCTTTGTCGATCTCTACAAGAAGGGCCTCATCTACCGAGGCAAACGCATGGTGAACTGGTGCCCGTCATCCCTCACCGCGTTGAGCGACGAGGAAGTGGTGATGAAGACGCAGAAAGGTTTACTTTACCATTTTAAGGTCGAGGTCGTGGAGCAGCCCGGCACCTGGCTGGAGATCGCCACCACGCGACCGGAGACGATTCCCGGCGACATGGCCATCGCGGTCAATCCGAAGGACGAACGTTATAAACATCTTATCGGGAAGCACGCGCGTCGTCCGCTGCCGCTGGAGAATCAAGCTGCACTGCCTATCATTGGCGATGAGCATGTTGATTACGAGTTCGGCACCGGCGTTCTCAAGGTGACGCCCGCGCATGACAAAGCGGATTACGAGATATTACTACGCTATCGTGCAGCGGTGATGGCGGCCAGTTCTGAACTTGTCGACAAGTATTCCCAAGGCCCGATTGACATCATGCTGCCGAACGGCGTGATGAACAATCTCGCCGGTAAAGATCTCGCGGGCATCGAACGCTTTGAGGCGCGGAAGATTGCCATCGCATTGCTTACTGAAATGGGCGCGATGGTAAAGGAAGAGCCGCATCAAAACAATGTGGGCTACTCCGAACGCGCCGACGTGCCGATTGAGCATCGTCTAAGCGAGCAGTGGTTCTTGAAGTATCCGAGTGTGGAAGCGGCGCGCGAATGTGTTGCGGGTAGGGCGGGCGTCTCGCCTGCCGAAGCGGGCATCATGCCCGGTTCTTCAGAGGCATCCGGCAAGATGCCGGACGCGGCAGGCGGGACGCCCGCCCTACCCCAAATGCGCTTTTTCCCCGACCGCTGGGCGAAGGTCTATGACCACTGGATGGGCAACCTGCAGGACTGGTGCATCTCGCGCCAGTTGTGGTGGGGGCATCGGGTGCCGGTGTGGTATCTACCTCATAATCCGGATGGTCTCACGGAGGAGCAACGACGAGTGGCGGAGATCATTAAGAACAAGTCAGACTTACGATATTCGTTCATAACGGGCAGGGGATTCGCCTACTGTGACATCGAACCGCCTACAGGAGGAAACTGGTTGCAGGACCCCGACGTTCTCGACACCTGGTTCAGCTCCTGGCTCTGGCCCTTTGCCACAATGGGGTGGCCGAATAAAACCGCCGACTTAAAGGCTTTCTATCCCACGACCGATCTCGTCACCGGTCCGGATATTATTTTCTTCTGGGTGGCTCGCATGATCATGGCCGGCTACGAGTGGATGGGGGAGATGCCGTTCAAGAACGTGTATTTCACCGGCATCATCCGCGACAAACAGGGCCGCAAAATGAGCAAGAGTCTCGGCAACTCGCCCGACCCATTGGAACTCATCGAAAAGTTCGGTGCCGATGCTCTGCGCTTCGGCATCATGCGCAGTGCGCCGCTCGGCGCGGATATCGCGTTCGACGATAAGAACGTCGAGCTGGGCCGCAACTTCTGCACCAAGCTATGGAATGCGGCGCGCTTCCGCCAGATGCAAAGTAGCTCAGGCGTCTCGCCTGAGACGAGTTCAACAGGCATCCCGCCTGTTGCCACCGAAGCCGAGATCAATCCCGCACTGCTCACCAGCGACGATAAATGGATCCTCTTCCGCCTCAACACCGCGATCAACGAAGTGACGTCCGCACTTGAAGAATACCGTTTCAGCGACGCCACTGCCACGCTCTACCGCTTTTTCTGGAGCGAGTATTGCGACTGGTATGTCGAGGCCAGCAAGGCCGTCTTACAAGGGAGCGCGGGCGTCTCGCCCGTGAATTCAGACGGCACGGGCGAGACGCCCGCGCTCCCTTCACGCAAGGCCAACACGCTGGCCGTGATGGACTTTGTGCTCGGGCACACTCTGCGTCTCTTTCATCCCTTCCTGCCCTTCATCACCGAGGAGCTGTGGCACGGCATGGGCTTTAACGCTGACATGCCGGAGAATCAGGGCGGGAAAAGCATCATGTTCGCTCCGTGGCCCAAACCATTCAGCGAAGACGAACTCGCGCACTTCGGCATTCTCCCGGAAGACGAAAAGACCGCGAACGACAAATACGAAACGGTCAACCTCGGTCGCGGGCTCAAGAGCACGTTCAACATTACCAAGCGGGTCCGCTTCGTTATCAAGCCGAAGCAGGAACTTCCCGCGCACGAGATCGAAGTCCTTCGCATTCTTCTCAACGCCGATCCGCTCGACGTGGACGCAAGCTACGCCGCCAAGAAAGGCACGCCTGTCGTGCTCACCCCGCTCGGCGAACTTTTCCTTCCGCTCGAAGGCCTCATTGATGTCGAAGCCGAACGCGCCCGTGTGACGAAGGAACTCAACAAGGCCAGCGACGAACTCGGCAAAGTGCGCGGCAAGCTGGCCGACGAAAATTTCATCAGCAAAGTGCCGCAGAAGGTGCTCGACGAACACAAGCAGCGCGAGGCGGACTGGGCCGCACAACTAGCAAAATTGAAGACAATGCTGGAGACGCTGGGTTAATCATGAATGGAAGACAGGGACGCGCTCTATTCGACTAATCCGGTGACTGATGAGAATTGCGATGTAACAGACCAGAAATTTGGGACGCGACCAGCGCACCCCAGCCAGAAAAATGGAAGGCCTCGATACCGCCATCGCCAACACCCGTGCTCATTTGCTCTCGCTGCGGAATGCCGTGGGGCACTGGGAGGGCGAACTTTCCAGCAGCGCGTTGTCCACGGCGTCGGCTATCGTGGCGCTGAGCCTGGTAGATGCAGATGAAGATCAGGCACGTATCGCAAGCGGTGCGCAATGGCTCATTACGAATCAAAACGCCGATGGTGGCTGGGGTGACACGACGATCAGCAAATCGAATCTCTCCACGACGCTGCTGTGCTGGTCAGCACTGGGTTTGTATGAACGCGTCGTTCAGGCAGCGAGAGACCGCGCCGAGCCCATCACGGGCAGGGTGCCGGGCGAGCGGATGCAAATGCTGCACCGATGCGAAACATGGATTCGCGAACGTGTCGGTTCACTGGAACCTGATGCCATCTGCAAGGCCGTGGTCGCGCGTTACGGGAAGGACAAGACGTTTTCTGTGCCGATACTCATGACTTGTGCAATCGGCGGACGACTTGGGCCGCATGATGAGGCATGGCAACGCGTGCTGGCGCTGCCGTTTGAACTGGCTGCGTTTCCGCGATCGTGGTTTGGTGCGATCGGACTTCCAGTGGTGAGCTACGCGCTGCCTGCTTTGATTGCGATTGGTCATGCGCGCTTTTATCATGCGTCGCCGCGTTGGTGGAATCCGCTGCGGTGGCTGAGGTCATGGTTCTGGCCTCGGATTTCTCCGATGTTGAAGGCGCTGCAGCCCGGCACAGGCGGATATCTTGAAGCCACGCCCCTGACGAGCTTTGTCACGATGGCTCTGGCGGCCTCAGGACAGAAGGACCACTCGTGTGTGCCGGATGCGGTGCGATTTCTCAATGCCTCGCAACGGGAGGATGGGAGTTGGGCGATTGATACGAATCTGGCCACATGGGCAACGACGCTGGCGGTGAAGGCGCTTTACGGGAGCGCGGGCACCCCTGCCCGCAATCAAACCGACTTGGGCGGCGAAGCCGCGAACATGAATGAAGCGGACAAGAGTGTCCGCGCTCCTCTCATGGACTGGCTTCTCTCCCAGCAACACAAGGTGATACATCCGTTCACGAACGCAGCTCCTGGCGCTTGGGCTTGGACAGACTTGCCGGGCGGAGTTCCAGATGCGGATGACACTAGCGGAGCACTGATTGCGCTGTGGCATCTCTGCAAATCGGATGAAGAGCGGAGCGAGATGCTGCCCGCAGTTAATGCGGGCATCACGTGGTTGCTTGATTTGCAAAACCGTGACGGCGGCATTCCGACCTTCTGTCGCGGCTGGGGCACGCTTCCGTTCGACCGCAGCGCGCCGGAGATCACAGCCCATGCGCTCTGGGCCTGTTCTCTCTGGAATCATTTGCTGAGTGATGAAATCAAGCTGCGCATTGTGAGAAGTGGAAAGCGCGCCATCGAGTATTTGAATAAATCCCAGCGCGCTGATGGCTCATGGGTTCCGCTCTGGTTCGGCAATGAACATGCGCCTGATGAGAACGATCCGGTGCACGGTACCGCGATGGTGGTGCTGGCGCTGGCCAATGTTATTCGTGCGCATGGACCCGCACGTCGTGCATTGCATTGGGGTGTGGAATTTCTCATCGCAAGTCAGCATCCCTCGGGCGGCTGGGGTGGTGCCCGAGGCGTTGACCCAACGGTGGAAGAAACAGCGGGCGCCGTGCACGCGATGGCTGTTTGTCTAAACTTGCTGGCTCTGCCGGACAACTATCTTTCGATTCTAGTAGAACCCGTCCAGCGCGGCACCCGGTGGCTGATCGAGCAGACGCGAAACGGAACGACTTTCCCTGCTGCACCGATCGGTCTCTACTTCGCTCGGCTTTGGTATCATGAAAAAATGTATCCCGTGGTCTGGTCGCTTTCGGCTCTGAAACAATGCCGGCTCGCGCTCAGGGAGTGAGATTGGAGCGGTTTAAATAATTTCGCAGCCGTGAAGCCAAAACTGCTTCCCGCACTCTTACGAGGTGCGGCACATCATTTTTAAAATTGCCCTAGAGCAGCGTGCTGTCGTCGCTCCGCTCAAGCTTGCCGATCTTCTTCTTAATGATCTCGAGTTGCACAGTCATTTCGTGGAGGGACTTGATGCAGTCGCCCATGGTTTCCGCGTCGTTGAGCCCGGGAAGGGCGGGATGAATCTTCATGAATTGAAGCACGATGTGCTTCGCGGCATCCCGAATCCGAATGATGGCAGCTTCACGGGTCATGGAGAGATACAAGACGACAAGATTCAAGATTCAAGCCTGAGTGACGGAACAAAGATGAGTCAATCAAGTTGCTGGCAGAAAGCTTGGAAATTGAATCTTCATCTCTTATATCTCTTATCGGATGAAATAGCTCAGGTTTTCCAGTTCCATGGCGAGGTCCACGTTGTTGACGATGATATTTTTCGGAACCTCGAGCACGACCGGGGAGAAGTTGAGGATGGCCTGAATGCCTGCGGCGACCATTTCATTTACGACCTCCTGCGCATGCAACGCCGGCACGGTCAGGATGGCCATCTTGATGTTCTGCCGGCGGATGAACCGGGTCAGGTCAGTGGCCTTCATCAGGGCCGTCTTGAGTCCCTTTGCTCGCGCGGGCACAGGTAGTGAATCGAAGGCGGCAACAATTTCGAATCCCTCCTTCTGAAAACCACCATAGCGCAGCAGGGCGGAGCCGAGGTTGCCGACCCCAACCAAGATTACGGGTTGAAGGCGCGAGCTGCCCAGCACCCCGGCGATGGCACTGCTCAGACCCGATACATTGTAGCCGAGGCCGCGCGTGCCAAACTGTCCGAAGTGGGTCAGATCCTTGCGCAACTGGGTGGGCTTGACCCCGGCGGCCTTGGCCAGGGCCTCAGACGATACAGTTTCCACCTTGTTCTCCTTCAACCGCTGAAGGCAGCGCTGAAAAATAGAGAGACGGTAAATGGTCTTGCGGGGGATTTCGGTATTTGTCACATGTGAATTTTCACGAACTAAATCAAAAAGCAAACTGCTTTCTGGCGCGTGTCGGAACCCAGGATGGCCGAGTTTTTTATTATTTACGGCTCTAGTTTTAGTGGCGGTGGCGCTTGAAGCTTGATCGGCGGCAGCACTGCGCTTTGATCTTCTTCAACGGGCAGGGCGCGCTTGATGGCAGTCCCGTCGGTGTTCACAGGCACGGCGCGGAGCAGGGGTTGCACACTGTTGTAGGGGTCGATGCCCAGTAGCACAGGGCCTTGCATGCGAACGGGCTCGATGCCCGCCAGTTTGGGATTGGGATCGGACGGAGGGAGCGCGCCGGATTCCTCAGGCCGTGCCGCGCCCAAGCCACCAGGAACGTCAGCATTGCTATGCAGGTCGCAGTAATTGTCGAAGGCTGAATTGCGGCGCAACACCTCCTTCTGCGTATCGCGAACGGAGCGGGAGCCGCCGTGAACAGGATCAGGCACTTTCTCATAGCAGGCATCGGTGGCACGCAGTCCGCTTTTGCGACAGACCTCGACGAGGAGCGCGTCCTGCGGTGTTGCAATTTCCTCGGGCTTGTAATCTTTGCGTGTGGCGTTCATGGCATCCACCCAGATGGGCAGCACGATGCGGTTGGAGAATGCGCCGCTGTAAATGGATTTCTGCTGGTCGAACCCACACCATACACCGCAAGTTACGGCGCTGGTGTAGCCGACGAACCACAAGTCCTTAAAGTCGTAGTTGGTGCCGGTCTTGCCCGCTGCGGGAAAACTTTCCAGCCCATATTCGTCATAAGCGGGTTTGCCCGTCCCGCGTTTGAGTGCATCCGTGAGACAGGTGTGCGTTTGATAAGCTGCAATTTCGTCCATCACCGTCACTCCGTCCTCGGTATCTTCCTTAATCTGATGAATTACTTTGCCGTCCTTGTCCGTGATACGCTGGACGAGACGTATTTCCTTGGGCCGCTTTCCGCTGTTGGCGAAAGAGGAGTAAGCCAGGCACATTTCGTCGAGTTTTACCTCGCTGGCACCGAGGAAGCTGCTGGCATATTCACGCAACGTTGACTTGATGCCGGCTTTCTGCGCGAACTCCTTGAGCCATTCCAGACCGATCTTTTCACCAAGGCGTACTGTCGCGGCATTTCGACTCTGCAACAGCGCCTCGCGCGCGGTGATGGTGTCGGCATATTTCGTTTCATCCTGCTCCGTGCCCCATTCGCCGAGGATGCCGGTGAGCCCCCCGATCATGACTCGTCGGTTGTCGATCGGCCCGTCCTCAATATGAAGCCCGGGGAAATACTCCGGCTTCTGGAACGCCGCGGCGTAGAGGAAGGGAAGAAAAGCGGTGCCCGCGGGCCGGCGCGACTGCACAGCGCGGTTGAACATGCTGTCCAGATAATTGCGACCACCCACCATCGCGAGCACGCCACCGTCGTGGTTGTCCATCATCAGCACTGCTGCTTGAAGATATTCCGGCTGCGGCCGCAGCACTTCCGCCGCGCCCTCCTCAGAACGGAGTTTCTTATCCTTCGAACTGATTTTCTTTTTGAAATCCTCAAGCAAGACCCGGTATTGCGCATAGGTCTGGTGCATGTAGCTGGCGCGATTTTCCACTTCGGCGAGTCGCTTGCTAACGGCCTCCTCGGCCGCTTTTTGCAGTGTGCGATCAATGGTGGTGTAAATCTTGAAGCCGCCGAGTTGTGCAGCCTCGTCGCCGACGATCTTCATCACCTCCTGGCGCACTTCCTCGTAAACGTAGGTCAGCCGGGAGTCCGCCACTCGCGTCGTCGTCACCACCGGTTGTTCGGAATACTTGCGATACTCACTCCCTGTGATGTAGCCGTCATCCAACATGCGGTCGAGCACATGATTGCGCGCTTTTTTGCAGCGGTCGGCAAAGCGCAAGGGCTGAAGGTTGTTGGGACTTTTTATGATGCCGCAGATGGTGGCGGATTCCAGCAGGTCAAGATTCTTGACGTCTTTGCCAAAGTATCCCTGAGCTGCGGCCTGCACGCCGTAGAAACCGCCGCCGAAATAAATGCGGTTGAGATAGAGCTCGAGGATTTCGGATTTTGAAAATTTGTTCTCAAGTCGTTCCGCAAGAAATACCTCCACCAGTTTGCGTTTGTAGCGCGATGATTTTTGCCCGGTTTCGAGTTCTTTGAGCTTGAAGGCGTCGCGAGCAAGTTGCTGGGTGATCGTGCTCGCGCCCTGCGTCTCCGCGCCGGCCTTGTAGTTTAGCCACATCGCACGGACAATGCCAATGTAGTCCACGCCGCTGTGTTGGAAGAAGCGCGAGTCCTCCTCTGAAGTGAGTGCCTGGATGAAGTGCATCGGCACCAGCCCGATCTTCACCGGCGTGCGGTTAAAAACATAAATGCGTCCCATTTCATCGCCCTTACGATCGAAAATGACGCTGGCGCGTTCGATCTTGTGGACCTCGTCGAGGTCAAATAACTCCGCCTGTTCGCGCAGCGGGCGGACCACGGCGAGCAACACGGCGAGCACTGCCACGCCGAAGACAAGAAAAAGAATGACGAGCACGCCGAACCAGGTGCGACGGAAAAACGGCACCCGTTGGCGCAGATTGCGGCCGCCCAGGCGGAGAAGATCGAGGTATTCGTTGCCTTTCTTGCCCATGGGCTGTTGCAAATTAACGAAGCCGTTTGGCTTCCGGGTGGGCCTGAAGTATAACGCGTCATCTGAAAATGGCCACCGCAAACACCGCCACCGATATCATCCGCGACCGCATCAATGCGGCGGGCGGATCGTTGTCGTGGGCTGAAGTCATGCAGATTGCGCTCTACGAGCCGGGTGCTGGCTATTACCGGCGCGGGGTGCGCCGCATCGGCCGCAGTGGAGATTTTTACACCAGTGTAAGCACGGGGCCCGTGTTCGGGGAGTTGCTTGGCTCTTTCATCGAACAAGCATGGCGCGCGACGGGGGCACCCCTGGACTTCGCGATTATCGAGCAGGGTGCTAACGATGGCACGCTGGCGGTTGACATTTTGCGCGAACTGCAGCGCATGTCACCCGAGCTTTTTGCCAATGTGCAATATATGATCGTGGAACCGGACGATGCTCATCGGGTCACTCAACGGGAAACGCTGGGAATTTTTGCGAACAAACTTTCGCACGTGGATAATCCGGCAGCACTGGCTGAAGCGCCAGAGCATGCCGTGTTTCTCTGCAATGAGCTGCCTGATGCCATGCCGGTGCATCGTGTGCAGTTCACCGGCGGCGGTTGGAGAGAAATGCATGTGCGTGTTACTCAATCCGGCAGGCTTGAGTTTTTTCCTGGACCGTTGTCGTCAACGCAGTTGGCGGATGAACTCTTCCATATTCGCTTTGCACTGCCTGAAGGATTCATCACGGAGGTCAATCTTGCGATGCTCGACTGGCTGCGCAAGCTAGCCGCGGCGCATTTCCGCGGTCCGATCCTTATTTTCGACTACGGACACAGTGCAGAGGATTATTTCGCACCGGAACGCCGCGACGGGTCGCTGCGGCGCTACCAGGCACATCAGACAGATGACCGCGTGCTGGAGAACCTGGGAGAATGCGACCTGACCACGCACGTGAATTTCACGCGACTGGCGCAGCAGGCGCTGGATTGCGGATTGGAGATCAGCGAGTTTATCGAGCAAGGCCGATTTCTCACCCGACTGTTAGCCGGGTCAAAATCAAGCAGTGATGCCCCGCGCTCTGCGGTCTGGCAGCGGCAGTTTCATTCATTGACGCATCCGGGCATCATGGGGCGGGTATTTCAAGCACTGGTGCTGGACAAGAAGCCGGGTGCCGCCAACCCGGCCACTCAAAATATGGCCGCCCGCCGCCGCCTTGGTCTGTAAGGCGTTGCGTTTGTCGGTGCGCAAGTTTTCCCAGGTTGGGCGATGTCGGTTAAACCGCCTTCTGGTAAATCTTCTTAAAGACCCCCGCCGCGCCTTCGCTGGCGCGTTGAGGGTCAACAATTGTGATCCCATCGTCTCCAAACCTCGCGGTCACGGGCGCGCCCTTGCCTTCGGCCATGTATTGGAAATTTAAATCACGCACGATGCGCGCAGCATCCACGATGGCGACAGTGATTCTTGCTTCTTCCGCAGTGGGATACACGCTGGCGACATCAGCGAGCGATGCCCCGTGGAATTTCACGCGACACATGGCGGCGAGACCAACCGTGAGGCTGTCCACACCGTAGCCGAGATAGCCCTTGCTGCCGTCAGGGCGGGCGACGTCCCGGGTGAAGTGATTGTTGCTGGTGCGCGAACCGCCGCCAGCATTCCACCAGCGGAAGCCACGATACTGCTGGTCGCTTTCCACCTTGCCGTCGGCACCCACAATCTCGTGGCCTTGATTCACAGGGCCTTCAAAATCGGCAGGAGTGATCCAGTTATTGTGAAAGTTGATGCTCATGCCGTTGGCAAAGTCCACGCGCACTTGCACGGCGTCGTAGGCGTTGATGCCATCGCGAATGAGGCGCTTCTTCTGGCCGATGGCGGTGAGCGAGACCGGCTTCGATTTGTAGTAGGAGTAAATCAGGTCCGTCCAATGCGGTCCGACGTAGCTGAATGGGTCGCTGCTTTCGACCCACTTGAAGGTGCTGGTGCTGACCTCGAGCGGCTCCTCAAGATAGGCGGTGCCGTAGAGCGGGGCGCCAATTCGATTCTGAATGTCGTCGCGGATGCGCAGGTGGTCGGGGTCGTAGCGTTTATGCATGTCCACGGCCACGACACACTTGTTTTTGTGCGCGAGCGCGATGATTTCGTCCGCCTCGTGGATGCTGAGGCACATGGGTTTTTCCGTGATGACGTGGACGCCCTTCGCCAACGCGGCGAGGATGGGCTGCGTGTGCAGGTGGTCCGGCGTGGCCACGGCGAGAACGTCAAGATCTGGGACTTCACGCAGGATGTCGTGCCACGGCTCGACGCCATGATACACGCCCGGTTCGTGACCGGTCCATTCAGCGAACTGCTTTCGCGCCTTCTCGGCGGACTTTTGCGAGCGCGTGGCTACGGCGACAAGGTCGAATTTGATGGGGGCGAAGTCGCGCGCCCAGTGATCGAGACCGACCCGCGCCAGCTGTCCGGCAATGCCGAAGCGCTGGAGGTCTGCGTAGGCGCGGGCGTGGACATCGCCGCCAAACATGCCAGCGCCGACGAGGGCGATTTTGAGGGTGGGTTGCATGGCGAATAGTGCGGTAAGATTAATTGCAAAGCAACAGCCGCAAGAATCATTAGAGCGGGTTAAATAATTTCGCAGCCGCGTTCGTAAGAACGCGGGAAATATGGAAGCTCTCCCCGCAGCCGCGAAGCGATAACTCGGGAAATAGGCAGACTTCGCTGGCTGCCGTGGCTTCTTCCCGCACTCTTACGAGATGCGGCTGCGTCTTTTTAAAAATGCTCTAATCCTTCGCAGTGATGTTGTTTTGCTGCGTGGCGTTGTCCACTCCGGCAGCTGGCGCCTCGAGGTAGCGCATCTTCTTTTCCATAAGCGGGAGGTAAATGGTCACCTTCGTGCCCTCGCCTTCGCGGCTTTCGAGCTCGATCTCACCTCCGTGCTCGCGGATGATGCGGCGTACGATAAGCAGACCGAGGCCGGTGCCGGACTTTCGCGTCGTGAAGAAGGGCTGGAAGAGATTGCTCATATTGGTGGTTGAAATGCCACGGCCAGTGTCGGCGAAGGTGAGGCGGACCTCGAAGTCGGTGGCGGTGCTGGCGATGGCGAGCGTGCCACCCTCGGGCATGGCCTGGCAGGCATTGCGAATGAGGTTGTAAAATCCCTGCTTCATCTGGTTGGCGTCCAGTGGCATCGTGGGCACGATGGAGCTGAGATCCAGTTTCACGGTGACCATGCCCTGGGCCATCTCAGGGGCGAGGAATTTCACCGACTCCTCGATGAGTTCATTCAACTGTACCCGCTGGAGTTGCGGCTGCGTGGGGCGGATGGCCGCAAGAAACTGGCCGATAATGAGATCGAGGCGTTTGATCTCGCCCTGCGCGACCCCGAGCATTTCCAGCAGCTTTGCGGAGTGTCTGGCATCGAGCTTTTTCAAGCGGCGCTCCATGAGTTGGAGATGGATGGTGAGGGAATTCAGTGGATTGCCCAATTCATGAGCCACACCCGCAGCCAGGAGGGTGAGGGCGCTGATGCGCTCGCTTTCGATCTTTTCCTCCGTGAGCTTCCGGGATTGGGTGATGTCTCGGATGAGCATGACGAAGCCGAGTTCCTCATGCTCGTCGATCGCGGTGACATAGAAATTCAAGTAGCGGTTTTGCGGGTAAAACACCTCGAGATCGCGGCTCACGGAGGCTCCCGACTTCCCGAGCGTTTCCAGGTCGAATCCGCGAAGGCCCTCGCCGAGCTTTCGACCCACGATGCTGTCGCGTTCGAAACCGAAGAAGCCGCAGGCCGCGCGGTTCACATAGGTGACGGCACCCTCGCCATCGAGCAGAATGACGCCCTCCTGCAAGGCCTCAAACACCTTTTCGAAGAAGCCTTTCTCTTGCACCAGTCGGAGCAGGTAATGTTGCACGTCCGCCGGTTCGAGGCGGTCCATGCGTTTGACGATCTTGTCGAAGAAGCCGGATTTCATTAGGCAGTAGGGATAAGGGAAAAGGGATAAGAGAAAAGGAGAATTACAGAAACAGGATTTCAGACTACGGTCGCACCGGGGGATTTTGCTTTTCTCTTTTAACTTAGCCCTTATCCATACCTAATGGAAATCCTCGTTGTTCTCTGCACGTTTCCCAGCCTCGAATCGGCGCGACAGATTGGCACCGCGCTGGTGGAGGCGCACCTTGCCGCATGCGTGAACCTTTGTCCTGCGGTGGAGAGCATCTACCGCTGGCAGGGAAAAGTAGAGTCCGCGACAGAGGTTCTAGCCTTGATCAAAACGACGCGCTCGTGCTTCGAGGCCCTGGAGCAGAAACTGCGCGAACTCCATCCCTACGAGGTCCCGGAGATCATCGCGCTGCCGGCAGAGCCGGTATCGGCCGCCTATGCGCGATGGGTTCACGAGTCAGTAACGGGATTCTGAGTGCCCATGGCCGCGAGCGGCTGAACGATGTTCTGCGGCAGTGGACGGACTCTTTCGAATATGCCCGGGGCTAGTTGAGTGCTGGTGTCGTAGGCGCGGCGCAGCATCTCCAGCTTGGCGTCGATGTTGTCCACATGATGCAGCACGATGGCCTCCGGTGTCTTCGGCAGCACGGGCGAGCCGAACTGAAATTCGCCATGATGCGAGCCGATGAGGTGGAGAAGATGCACGCGGACCATTTCGTTCGCGGGATCGAGCGCGGCCCAGGCTGCGGCTTCGGGCGCGTCCATGAGCTGCCGCCAGAGCTTGTTCACGAGTTCCAGCCCCAGCGCGATATGGCCGACCATTTCGCCGTGGAGGTTGTAGGGCATGGTTAATCCTTCAGGCGCGAAGTTGTTTTCCCAGAGCTTCCCGCAGTCGTGAAACAAGACGCCCGCGAGGAGTAAGTCGCGGTTCAGCACGGGGTAGGCTTGGCAAATCTTCGCGGCGCAGCGCATCATCTGCGCGACGTGCTCCACCAGGCCGCCGCGCCGGGCGTGGTGATAGTCTCGGGCGGCGGCGGCGCGCTTGAATCTTTCTTCATGCTGCTGGAGAAACATCAGGCAGACTGCTTTCAATCGTGGATCAGCCATCTGATCGCAGATTCCTGTGATCGTCCCGTAGTCCACCTGTTGCCGCTCCCGCGATTCCGCATCACCGCCCAGCAAAGCCTGCACCTCGACGTCCCCCAGCGTGCGGAGCGACGCGTTGCGCGGGTCGAGGCCGAACTTCCCGGTATCCACCCAGTCCGCCGCCAGCTCGATCCAGGCACCGCGCTGGAGCAATGAGGCCCCGGTGAAGAGCGGGCTGCCGTCGAACACGCGCCACGTGAGCGAATCGGTGCCATCAGTGAGCTTCAACTCATGATAGGGTTTGCCCTGCGCGGTCTCCTTAATAGCGGTGCCATCGACCTGGGCATGCGTGCGATAGGGCTGGGGCTGCTGTCCGGCCACTCGTTTCAGTTGGCGGATAGTGAGCAGTTCCATATCATGTAAATTGTCCGGCATGGGTCTATTCAAATCCGCCCGCAGCCCATTATGCAATACGAAAAACTGGAATAATCATCATTTTTTCCTAGGTGACCAGACCCTCCGCCCCAGCAAAAAATCATTCAAACAAGGTCATTCAACTGTTGACGCAAGGCGCGGAATATTGAAAATGAGTGTGCGGAAAAAAACCGGCCGGACCGTTCACCAAGCATCCGGCATTAAATAACAACCAACCAATACCACAACCATATGGCAAAAAAAGCCACCAAAACCAAAACCAAACGCAAGGCCAATCCAGCACTGATGAAACCCGTTCAACCGGACGCGCAACTCTCCGTGATCGTTGGCTCCAAGCCCCTCCCTCGCGGCCAGCTCACCAAGAAGCTGTGGGAGTACATCAAGAAGAACAAACTGCAGGACGCCAAGAAGCGGACCATGATCAACGCGGACGACGCGCTCAAGGTCATCTTCAACGGCAAGAAGCAGGTTTCCATGTTCGAGATGACCAAGCTGGTCTCGAAGCACGTGAAGGCATAATACGTTCTTTTTAAGAGGCGGCCGGTTCGTGCAAGCGAACCGGCCGCTTTTTTGTGCCCGGCTCAGACGCCGTATTGCTTCGCGCCCCGCGAAGCGTAATCTCACCAGATGTCCGGCTTCCAACTCAGCACCGAATTCCATCCGCGTGGTGATCAGGCACAAGCAATCGCGAAGCTCACGAAATCCGTCGCTGCCGGCAACCGCCATCAAACCCTCCTCGGCGTCACTGGCTCGGGCAAGACCTTCACGATGGCGAACATCATTGCCAACATCGGACGGCCCGCGCTGATCATGTCGCACAACAAGACGCTCGCGGCCCAGCTCTACTCCGAGTTCAAGAACTTCTTCCCCAACAACGCGGTGGAGTATTTCGTGAGCTACTTCGACTACTTCCAGCCCGAGGCCTACATCCCGCGCACGGACACTTACATCGAAAAAGATTCCAGCGTGAACGAAGAGATCGAGCGCCTGCGTCTTTCAAGCATGGGCGCATTGCTCACGCGGCGGGATGTTGTGGTCGTTGCCAGCGTGTCCTGCATTTACGGTTTGGGATCGCCCGAGGATTACGAGGGCATGATGCTGCCCGTGAAAACAGGCGATGTGATGACGCGCGAGACCATGCTGACGCGCTTGGTGGATATGCTCTACGAGCGCAATGACATCGCCTTCACTCGCGGGAAATTCCGCGCGCGCGGCGATGTGGTGGAAGTCTTTCCGGCGTATCTGGAAAATGAAGCCGTTCGCGTGGAGTTCTTCGGTGATGAGATCGAGCGCATCAGCGTGTTCGATCCGCTCACCGGAACAGCGAACACCCGGCTGCCCGGCTACACTTTTTATCCAGCAAAGCAGTTTGTCACGCCGATGGAGAAGCTCAAAAAAGCCATCGTTGCCATTCGTGCGGAACTGGAGCAGCGCGTCGCGGAGTTTCAATCCCAGGGAAAATTGCTCGAAGCTCAGCGCATTCAGATGCGCACGGAATATGACATCGAGATGATGCAGGAAATGGGTTTCTGTCAGGGCATCGAAAACTACAGCCGGCATCTCAGCGGTCGCGCGCCCGGCAGCACGCCGGGAACGCTTCTGGATTTTTTCCCGGACGACTTCCTTGTCTTTGCCGATGAAAGTCACGCCACCATTTCGCAGATCGGCGGCATGTTTGAAGGAGACAAGTCGCGCAAGACCGTTCTTGTGGAGCACGGATTCCGATTGCCAAGCGCGCTCGACAACCGCCCCCTGAAATTCGCCGAGTTCATGGGCAAGGCACCGCAACTTGTCTATGTCAGCGCCACGCCCGCGCAGTTTGAGATCGAGAACAGCATCGTGGGCAACACCGGCCACAAGCCGCACAAGTGCGAGAGCAGAAGCGACGCCCCCGTCGCTTCATCCGGTACAGTCGGCGCCATCGCCGACAGGAGCACAGGTGGCGCCGCTTCTACTGTACGCGTCTCCGGTGGCGATCAGCCTGTCGAGTCCTTCGATGTCACAACCATCGGAAAACCCCTCATCGTCGAGCAAATCATCCGTCCTACGGGATTGCTCGATCCGATAGTCACTTTAAAGCCGCTCAACGGTCAGATCGACGAGACCATCGAATCCTGCCGTCAGCGAATCGAGAAAGGCGAGCGGGTGCTCGTGACCACACTCACCAAACGCACCTCGGAGGATCTGGCGGACTACCTGCGAAATCTCAACCTCAAGGTGCGCTATTTGCACAGCGAGATCGACGCCATAGAGCGGGTCGAGATTCTCCGCGCCCTCCGCGCCGGCGAGTTCGACATCCTCATCGGCATCAACCTTCTGCGCGAGGGGCTTGATCTTCCCGAAGTCAGCCTGGTCTGCATCCTCGATGCCGACAAAGAAGGTTTTCTCCGCAGCCAGACGTCCTTGCTGCAGACAGCGGGCCGCGCCGCCCGCCATGTGAATGGCGAGGTCGTTTTATTTGCCGACAAAATCACGGATAGCATCCAGTCGCTCATCAACATCACCGCCTTCCGCCGTCAGCGGCAGATGGAATACAACGAGAAGCATGGCATCACCCCGCAGACCGTGAAGCGATCGGTGCAGGAAAGTCTGCGCACGATTTACTCAGGTCACCAGGTTGAAGAAAGCGTCGTTCGCGATGAGGCCGGTGGCTATGCCGTCACCGAGGTTCTCCGCGAACTCGAGTCAGAAATGGCCGAGGCAGCGAGCCGCCTGGAATACGAGCGTGCCGCGCTGTTGCGCGACCAGATCAGGGAATTGAAAAAGCAGGCGGGCATCGGTGGCGTGGAGGAAATGCCACAGAAAAAGGTGAATTATTCCGCGAAGCGTGGGAGAAAGCCATCGGCAGCGTGAACCCGACCTCATTGCGATTGGCAGTAGACGACGTGAGAAGGTGGTAATGATGAATTTTATCAGAAGACTTTTATTGTAGGCCAGCACCTCGTTACTTCGGCAACTACCTATTCCGCTTATGACAACCCTGCCCGTGCCAGTAGCGCGTTGGGATCGGGATCGCGGCCCATGAAATCGCGGAAGAGCTTCGCGGGGTCTTCGCTGTTGCCTTTGCTCAGAATGCAGTCGCGCAGGGCGCGACCGACTTGAGGATTGAGCACGCCTTCTTTCTGGAAGCGGGTGAACGCATCGGCGTCCAGCACTTCAGCCCATTTGTAACTATAGTAGCTGGCAGCGTAGCCCACGGGGCTGCTGAAGAGATGGCCGAAACGACGCGCCATCGTGGGCGGATCGGTTTGCGTGGGAAAAATGTAATCAGCAAGTATTATACGCGCAAGCTTGTCTAGGTCGGCAGGCTCATCTGCGGCGTGGTGCATGTGCAGCTCGAGGTCGAGCTTGCCCATGCCGAGCTGACGCATCATGGCTACCGCGCTCATGTAATTGCGGGCGGCGATCATTTTCTTGAAGAGCCCGCCGGGGATGCGTTCGCCGGTTTCGTGGTGTTTCGCAAAGAAATCGAGACTCTCCCGCTCCCAGCAGAAGTTTTCCATGATCTGTGAGGGAAGTTCGACGAAATCCCACGCGACATTCACGCCATTCAGGCTGGGGATTTCCACGTTGCCGAGGAGCTGGTGCAGCAGGTGGCCAAATTCATGGAATACCGTGCATACTTCGTCGTGTGTCAGCAACGCCTGCTTCCCGCCAACGGGCGGCGTCATGTTGCCGCAAATGAGGCCGAGGTGCGGCCGGCGGTCCTGGGAACTGTCGCCGGGCCAGCCGCCCTTGAGATAGTTCATCCACGCGCCACTGCGTTTGGAGTCACGCGGATGCCAGTCAGCATAGAAGCTGCCGATGTGTGCGCCACCGCCATTGCGAACTTCGTAGAAAGTCACTTCGGGATGCCAGACTTCGACCGGTTCGGATTTCGCTGGCTTCGTGCTGGCCGGACCAGATTTTCCGACTTCGATAAAAGTCGCTTCACGGCGGCTGATGCGGATGTCGAAGAGGCGCTCGGCCAGCCGGAACATGCCGTCGAGCACGCCGCCGACGGGGAAATAAGGACGGAGCTGTTCTTCGTCGAAATCATATTGCTCGCGCCGGCGCTTCTCGCTCCACCAGGCAATTTCCCAAGGTTCGAGCAACCGCACGGGCTGGTGCCATTTGTCGGCGCAGTATTCCTGCAAGGCGATGATCTCGCGATCGAACGCGGACTTGACCTTGTCATGCAGCTCCTCTGTGAAGCCAAGCGCAGTGGCGCCATTCCTTGCCATGCGACGTTCGAGAATATGATCCGCGAAGTGGTTTTTTCCGAGCAGCTTTGATTTTTCATGGCGCAGCCGGAGAATCTTCCAGACCAGTTCCGTGTTATCGAAGCTGCCGACCCGACCGACCGTGCAACTGCCTTCCCAGGCCTGCTTGCGAATGACGTTGTCGTCGAGATGCTCCATCAGCGGAATGAGCGAAGGAGCCTTCAGCGTGAAGCGATAGCGCGGGTTCTCCACTGTGCCCAGTCCCTTGGACTCCGCGTCAGCTCGTGCCGCATCGATCGCGCCTGGTGGCAGCCCCTTGAGTTTATCCACGGAATCAATCACGATTTCCCACGCGTTGGTGGAGTCGAGCACGTTCTCGGAATACTTCTGCGTCACCTGTGACAACTCAGCTTCTATCTCCTCGAGCCGTTTCTTTTTTTCCGGCGGCAGTTCCGCGCCGTGCTGGCGGAAGTAGGCGAGTGCTTCTTCGAGCGCGCGCTGGCGGGTGCCGGTGAGTGACTTGGCCTCGTCCGTCTGCGAGTAGGTGAGCACCAGATCCCAGAGATGTTCGTTGAGCGGGATCTTGGCGAAGAATGCGCTGACCGCCGGAAGCATTTTATTGTGTGCCTCGCGTAAGGCAGGGGAGTTGCAGACAGCGTCCAGGTGCGTCACCAGCCCCCATGACTCGTTCAACAAACGCAGAGCCTTTTCCTGGGCGAGTATGACGCTCTCGAAAGTCAGCCGGCCGCGATCCTGATTGATGACTGTATCCAGTGCCTGGCTGGCACGAGAAAGGGCAAGTGTGATGTCATTTTCGACCGCCACCGGCTCGAGTGTGGACCAGCGGGTATGGAAGGATTCGTCGAGGAAGGGATGGGGCATAATGAACTAGGCTTCCACCACCACGCAGTGGATGTTTTTCACGCCCTCGATTTTTTTGAGGTCGTTCAGGACGGCTTCGTTCGGCGTGGTATCCAGGGTCAGCAGAGTCAGCGCGGTTCCGCCCTCGACATTTCGGCTCAAACTCATGTTGGCGATGTTGACCTTGTGCTTGCCGAGGATGGTACCGTAGGCGCCAATCATTCCGGGCTGGTCGGTGTTCTCCAAAAGAAGCAAGGTGCCTTCCGGCTTCGCTTCCACGCGGCGTCCGTTAATCCTCACGATGCGCGGGTCGCCGCCGAAGAAGGAACCGGCGATCACGGCAGTCTGTGCGGCGTTGCCGACATGGACTTCAATGAGGTCGCTAAACTCGCAGGGCTCCGGCAGACGGCTTTCCGTGAAACGCAGGCCGAGATTTTCTGCACTGCTGATGGCATTGATGAGATTCACCTGATCCGCACCCATGGGCCTTTCCAGATAGCCCTTGAGCACTCCCCGTGAGACGAGAGTGGTGTCGAGTTTGCCGAGGTTCCCGCTGTAGTTCACGCGGAGGAACTCCGCACGTTGCGGGGCGATTTGTGAGATGAGGCGGCCGAGGATTTCACCGAAGCGGAGGAAGGGGCCGATCTCGGCGAGAGTCTTGGGATCAACGTTCGGCATGTTGATGGCGTTGACGACGGTGCCTTCAAGAAGGTTCGCTTTGACTTGTTCGGCGATTTCGATGCCGACGCTTTCCTGCGCTTCTTCGGTGGAGGCGCCGAGGTGCGGGGTGAAGACGACGTTCGGAGCCTTGAGCAATGGATAGTCTGCGGGCGGTGGCTCCACTTCATAGACATCGAGCGCCGCGCCTCCGACCTGGCCCTCCACGAGGAGCTTCGCCAGCGCGTTGTCGTCGATCAGTCCGCCGCGAGCGCAGTTGATGACGCGCACGCCTTTCTTGCAGTGGCGCAAACGCGTCTCATTGAGCATGTGCTTGGTCTCCGCAGTGAGCGGCATATGCATCGTGATAAAGTCCGCGTCCTTCACCGCGTCGTCGAGGTTGTCGCGCAGTTCAACATTGAGCATCTGGGCGCGATTGGCGCTGAGATAGGGGTCGTAGGCCACGACTTTCATGCCGAAGGCCTGGGCGCGTTTGGCAAACTCAGTGCCGATGCGGCCCATGCCGAGGACGGCGAGTGTCTTCTTGTTTACTTCCGTGCCACTGAAGCTTTTCCGGTCCCACTTGCCGGCCACGATGCTGGCGTGTGCCTGCGGGGTCTTGCGGGAAAGGGCCATCATCAAAGTGAAAGCCTGTTCTGCTGTCGAGATGGTGTTGCCGCCGGGCGTGTTCATCACCACGACGCCGTGTTTGGAGGCGGCGGGGATGTCGATGTTGTCCACGCCAACACCGGCGCGGCCGACGACCTTCAGGTTTTTCGCGGCATCAAGCACCTTCGCGGTCACCTTGGCTCCGCTGCGGACAATGATCGCGTGCACATCGCGCGAGGCCTCGATCATCGCGTCCTCGGCCTTCAGGTTCATGTTCACCACCACATCGAACGAAGGTTCCGTCTTCAGGAGATCGATGCCGATGGTGGAAATGGGATCGTTGTTGCCTGCGATGAGAATTTTGAACTTGGCCATAAGAGGGGGGACAGGCTAGCACGGGGTGCCGTGGGCTCAAGCGTGGAATGCTCCAATTCGCCATCCCTGGCCGGAGCAGTGTTGTGCTTGAACATTCCGTGCGCCGTCGCATCTTCCGCGCCATATGTCCTCCAGATCAAAATCAGCAGCCCGGTCCGACCTGCACCGCAAACACAGCGCCATCGTGGTCGATGGTGTCGAGCGCGCCCCTTCCCGGGCTATGCTTCACGCCGTTGGTTTTACTCGGAAAGACTTCAATAAATCGCAGATCGGCATCGCCAGCACCTGGAGCATGGTCACGCCGTGCAACATGCACATCGACCGCCTGGCCAAAGAGAGCGCTAAAGGCGTGGATGCCGCCGGCGGAAAGAGCATCATCTTCAACACTATCACCATCTCCGACGGCATCTCCATGGGCACGGAGGGGATGAAGTATTCATTGGTCTCGCGTGAAGTGATCGCGGATTCGATTGAAACCGTGGTCGGTTGCGAAGGCATGGATGGTTTTGTCGCCATCGGAGGTTGTGACAAGAACATGCCGGCCTGCATCATGGCCATGGGGCGCATGAACCGGCCTAGTGTGTTTGTCTACGGCGGCACCATCCTGCCGGGTTGCGTTGGCTTGGATAAACGCGATGCCGACATCGTCACGGTGTTTGAAGCCGTGGGCCGACATGCAAGCGGTCTGATCACGAACAAGGAACTCGCGGACATCGAGGCGCACGCCATCCCGGGCGAGGGAAGCTGCGGCGGCATGTATACCGCGAACACCATGGCCAGCGCCATCGAAGGACTGGGGATGAGTCTGCCTAATTCCGGCGCGCAGGCCGCCGTCTCGAATGAGAAACTCATGGACTGCTTCGATGCCGGTGCCGCCGTGATGAACATGATCAAACGCGGCATCACGCCGCGCGACATCATGACCAAGGAAGCTTTCGAGAATGCGATCACGCTGATCATCACGCTCGGTGGTTCGACGAATGCTGTGCTGCACTTGATCGCCATGGCGCACAGCGCAGGCGTGAAGCTGGGCATTGAAGACTTTGTTCGCATCGGCAAGAAGACGCCGGTGCTGGCGGATGTGAAGCCCAGTGGAAAGTATTTCATGAACGACCTTGTCAAAATTGGCGGCACCGTGCCGCTCATTCGCTTGTTGATCGCCGAGGGCTTGATGCACGGCGACTGCCTCACCGTCACCAGCAAGACGATGAAGGAGAACATGAAGAACAGCAAAATCTTCTGGCCGAAGAACCAGCAGATCGTGCGTCCGCTGAGCAACCCGCTCAAAAAAGACAGTCACCTCGTCATCTTCAAAGGCAACCTCTGTCCCGGCGGTGCCGTCGGCAAAATCAGCGGCAAGGAAGGCCTCAAGTTCAGCGGCAAAGCCATCGTGTTCGAATCCGAAGAAACCGCGCTGCAAGCCATCCTGAATGACAAAGTAAAAAAAGGCCACGTCATCGTCGTGCGCATGGAAGGACCGAAGGGAGGTCCCGGCATGAGAGAAATGCTCTCACCCACCAGCGCCATCATGGGCAAAGGCTTGGGCAAGGATGTGGCCTTTATCACCGATGGAAGATTCAGCGGCGGCAGTCACGGGTTTGTGGTGGGCCACGTTACGCCCGAGGCGTTTGTTGGCGGGCCGATCGCCGTCATTAAAAACGGGGACGCCATTACCATTGATGCCGAGAAACGCGCGATTTCGCTGGGTATTTCCGCAGTGGAGTTGAAGTCACGACTCGCCAGGTGGAAACAGCCGAAGCCGCACTACACGCGCGGGGTGCTGGCGAAGTATGCCAAGCTCACCAGCAATGCGAGTTTGGGGGCGGTGACGGATTTGGGGTTGTGATGGCGAGTTCCCAAATTGGGAACTTTTGAGCTTGCCTTCTCTCAGAAAACCTGCCAGAATCCATGCGTGTCATCGCCCGCAAGACCCTGAAGGATTTCTGGAGAGCGCACGCCGATGCCGAGCAACCGCTCAAAGCGTGGTTCGCGGAAGCTTCAGCGACGAAGTGGAAATCCTTCCAGGACATCAAGAAGAGCTACCGTTCGGCTGATGTTTTGCCCGGGAACCGCGTCGTGTTTGACATCAAGGGCAACCGCTATCGACTCATCGTCAAAATCCACTACAACACCGGCATCGTCTTCATCCGCTTCATCGGCACCCACGCTGAATACGACAGAATTAATGCCTCTACCATCTGACCCCTATGAAACCAAAAGTTCTCAAGCACAAGGCTGATCATCAGGCCGCGCTGGCGAAGATTGAATCACTTATGGACGCGAAGGCGGGTTCCGCAGCCGAAGCCGATCTGGAGCTGTGGTCGTTGCTGGTCGAGAACTACGAGCGGGAGCATCATCCCATCGACCCTCCTGATCCCGTGGAAGCCATTCGATTCCGTATGGAACAGCAGGGACTGCGCGCAGTGGACATGATGCCATTCTTTAAAAGCAAGAGCCGCGTGTCCGAGGTGCTGGGCCGCAAGCGCCCGCTCACGCTGCCAATGATTCGCGCCTTGTCGGCCGGTTTGCGAATTCCGGCGGACGTGCTCATTCGCGAACCACGGGCGGGAGCGAAGAGCGGTGCTAGACGCAAGCTGCAAGAAACGTCGACCGCGTAGCGGTCACGGACGGTAGCCGTGGGGTTCAACCCACGGTTGATGCATTCCCATGAGTCTCGTCGCGTAACGACGAAGGAACCCGTTCGCCGACATTGTTTCTCGCTAGAACGTTGTCCGGGCTGAGGTTCCGGTGTCGCTATGCGACACGGGTTGCTTTGCGCGTGATTCCGTGGGTTGAAACCCACGGCTACCTTCCGGCGTCGCTACGCGACGAAAGCAATGTCCGTGGGTGGATGCGTTACGCTGGCGGGATGCATTTGTGGCTATCGTGCAATGGCGATGAATTCGGCCGGCTGCGTTTATCCAAAAATATATTTCTCCTCTGCCGTGATACCATGAATGTGAAGAAACCTACGATACTCATCCTCGAACGTCACATTTTCGTGATGCTCGCGTTGGTTCTGAATGTAATGAATCGCGTCCGTGATCTGTGATTTACCAACGGTGAATGCGCCGTAACCATCCTGCCAGCCAAAGCCTTTCATGCCCTTGACTTCGGCGGACAGCCACTTCGACGACTCGCCCTTGATGCGTTTTACAACATCACTCAGTGCGAGCGCAGGAGGCATACCGATCAACAAATGCACATGATCTTCCACACCACCGATTTGTAATGCCTTCACGTCATGCGCGCGGCAGATGCCGCCAAGATAACGCCACACGTCATTTTCCATATCGGATCGCAGCCAGCGCTCGCGGCTCTTCGTCGAGAAGACAATGTGGTAATGCAGTGAGGTGAAGGTGTTGGCCATGGCAAATGGATGGAGGTCAAACGATTCTCGGAGAATTCCGGAGATAGCTCAACAGCCAAATAATTGTCATTATTGCATCTGGGTATTGACATGACTCCACTAACCCCCAGTGGTAGTGTTTTCTGCGATGACAGAGGATTATCCACGCACGCTGTTGGAATTGGAGCGGCGCTTCAG
>VFKE01000140.1 GCA_009885695.1 Verrucomicrobiota bacterium
CCCGCACTCTCACGAGATGCGGCTACGGGGATGCGGCTACGGGGATGCGGCTACGATTTGATGCGGTTCCCAATTCCCCATTCCCAATTCCCCCCTTCATCCTTCATCCTTCATCCTTTCCCGGTGCCAGCCTCAGCCAGTTCAGACAGGTGTTCGTTTGCGCGCCGGTCCGGCCGAGTTCCACGGTCAGGCGTCCGTCGCGCACATCCACTTCAATCGTTCGTTCCGCGAAGACACCTGCTGGCGTGGTGTGCTCGTGAAGTGCTTCAATCCCCTCGATCGAGACGTTCTGGCCGGCTTGCACTTCGCCGGAATCACCGCTGCAGACCGTCACGCGATACCGGCCATTGGGCACAACACATTCCCAGCGATCCTGAGAACGGGTGAAAAGAAATGAATCGCGCCATTCGCCGGCCAGTTTCCCACGCCGGCGATGATTTGCGCTGATATCACGACTCCAGCCAAAACCGCGCTTGTCGTCGAAAGGCAGGCCGTTGTCGTTCTCGAAACCAGCTACGGGCTTGGAGCCCTGACCGGTGAAGTTGAACTGACGCAGACCGGCCACGGGCCGGGGCAGAGGATCGGGATCGCCATCGCTGTCGGCTGCGATCTGCAACTTGGGCCAGCTGGAAATCCCCGCGACGAAGGGGAGCGGATCGTTGGGGTCGGGAAGACCGTCACTGTCCGCATCCTCGCTGTTCGAGCGAGGGAAAGGGCGCGGAGAGAGTCCGCGAGTTGCGGCCCACCATTGCACGGCAAATTCACCGCGCGACATCGAACCTGCCGGCATCCCCGGCAGTTCCGTCGCCTGCACCCTTGACCGAGTGAGGTTCACGACGTCCTGCTTCCATGAGTCAGCGGCGGGCTGGTCCGCGAGAAACTTCACGTCGCGAGGACCAAGCGGCAGGCAGCGCCGCGCGGCCAGCAGGTTGACGGCTTCGAATGCCGGATGATCCGGATTGAGATCGCTGAAGGGCCAGAGCATGGCCGGCTGGGCACCGTCCCGGCGTGCGCAGAGACTGGTCCACACTTCGGCAAGCAGCGCGGCATCAAACGGGATGACGCGGGGTTGCACCTGATGCGCGAGGCTGACGGCCGCAACGGCACCCGCGGCCTGACCCACCGCCATGCTCTGGTCGTGCAAACGCAAGGCCGCGCTGACGAGGCTGCTGTAGCCGAGATTTTTCTGGGCGCCGAGCAGTCCGTCCACCCGCACCGGCACGAGGCTCCGCAACGGAAACACGCACTTGCCGCTGTAGGGCGGACCCCAACTGCGATTCTTCCGGAAAAAATTCACCCAGGGACCGGCCGGATTGCCCTTGTCGATAAATCGCCGGCCCGTGGGATGGAAGTCATACTCGAATTGCCAGCACGCGACACCGTCGTGATACATGGCATCCCCAAAGTTGCGGGCGTCACCACCCGACCCGGTGGTGTCCTGCTGCCGCATCATATACATCGCATTCAAGCGGAGTGACTCACGGACGTAGGGCTTGGGCGGCAGGTGGTCCGGTGTTCCGAATTCATCGGTCAGTGAGAAGCGTCGCAGACTGTATTTCTTGTCCGGCATCGCATCGTGAACCACTGTCTGAAGGTAATGCAGGTAGCCGAGCGAGTGCCGTCTGGCGTCGTCGAAAATAATCTGCCGCTGCGCGCGGGTCATCTGCACAATGTTCCTGGTCGAGGCACCGGCTTCTGTTTTTTCCAGTGCGTCTGCGACAGGTTTGGGAAGCACATCCAGCGGGTAATCCGCAACCGGAAGGCACAGGAGCAACGCGTCCGGATGCTTGATCTCCGGAAAGCCGTAGTGATCGATGAGCCGGCGGCTGGAATAAATCCACTTCGGATCCTTGGGGTAGTTGTGGTTTGCGTATTTTCTGATGTCGTAATCCGACGGCTTGGGGACCGGCTCGTTTTTGTCGGTTTCGCGGATCACCATGCACCAGGTGATCGGATTCATGTCGGTGATGGGATAGGCCGCCCGCGATGCCGGCGCACGCGGTTCGCCATATTTTTCCTGGAGATCGGGGCCGAACTCGTATTCCGCACCCGCGGCCTTGACGGCATCGCCCCAATCTGACGCATCCACCGTCATGCGTGCGGCGATCTCCAGATCCGGCTGACCCTCGCGAGTGGAACGGAAGCGGACCGCTTTCAATAACGAACCTTCAACGACGGCACCGGCGACGAAATAATCGGACACCACACGAACCTGCCCGCCTGCCACCCAGGGCTGGAGAAGCTCGCGAAAGACAGCCTCCGCGTCGGCGGGAAGACAGGTGGTGATGACGTTCGTGTTACCGGGCCGGGCGCGGCCATACTTGCGCAGGTTCGAGGCTTCGATCCTTTCGATGACCTCGCGGAACAAGCCACTGCGAGGAAACGGCACTCCGTGCCCATAGCCTTCCGGGCCGCGGTTTTCGTCGATCGCCATGAGCCCCTCTGCGGAGAACTGCCCGCCGAGCCACTTGATATCATTCACCAGCACGATGTGTTTTACGCCCTGGCGCGCCGCCTGCACGGCCGCCGCGACGCCCGATTCGGTGCCCCCGACGATGAGCAGGTCGGTCTGGATGACCTCGGCGGTCAGCAGGGAAGGCAGGAAGATGAAGGGCAGGAGGATGTTTTTCACAGTTGTGTCATGGGTTACAGTCTGATGTTCGCAGCCGCGAAGCGAAAACGCGGGGAATATGGGTATTCGCCCGGCTCACGGATAAGCTTCCCGCACTTTCGCTTCGCGGCTGCGCAACACGAGTGCGGCTACGATTTGATGCGGGTTGATGCGGGTTGATGCGGCGGCGATGAATTACTTGCCAGCGATCGCAAGATCTTCCTTGGTTTCCTGCTGCACGCCAATCCGGTCGATGTAGATGGTCCGGTTCTTGACGGGGATTTCGTCATTCACATACAGGATGCCGGGCGAAGCGGCAAAGATGACCTTGGTGAGCTTGACCGGGTAAGTGAGAGCCGCGATGCCATAGTTCCTCGGATCGCCAGGGGCTTTGGGAGCCACTGGTTCCTTCGGCGCAGCGGGTTGAGTTAGCACTGCGGCCTTCGGCTCTTGAGGCATCACGGGAGCCGGCGCGTCTTTCTGGCCCGCCTTCAGCGCCTTGTCGTAAGCGGCCTTGGCCTGGGTGTATTCCGTGCGTGCGACCTTGTGGGCTGCCACGGCGGCGGCTTGGTCAGCCTTGGCTTGAACGAACGCAACCAGCTTCTGAGCATGGGCCTGCATGGTATCATCAAACGATTTTTTTACCGCTGGAAATTCAGCCAATGCCTTCTTATATGCCACGATTGCCTGTTGGTGTTTTTCGAGCTGCAGCCGCCGTTCCGGGGTGTTCTCCGGCCACCAGTTGCAGGTGCTGGGCAGGTAGGCCACCAAGTCAGTGGCCGGGAAGCGGCCCGGCGGGCGGATGGTCAGGGTCTGCCACCCGTCGAAACTCACATACGAATCGCCACGGTTGTCGGCTGCGTTGCAAGATCCGGCATATTGATTCCCGCATGCGGTCCAGATTCTGCCCTCGGCATCCACGAGCTCAAGCATGACGCGGCCCCAGCCGCCGTTGCCTTTGACGCGCGCCGTGAACACTTGTGCGCGATCCTTCAGAACAATGGGTTGTGCGAGCACAAGTTCGACGTAACGCTGGAGAAGCTTGCGCGGGTCCGCGTCGTCTTTGAGTTCGATTTTCACCGCGCTGGCCCCGTCTTCCTGGACGTAGTCCACGGCGAAATCGCCCTTGATTCGCGGATAGTCCCAGTTGCTTTCCAGAATCTTGCTGGTCGAGATTGCCACGGAGCATGCTCCAGCCTTGTCGAACTCGATGAGCGGGCTTCCGGCGACGGCTTCCACCTCGATGGGTTTTCTCCCCACGACACCTTCAAGCGTCGCCCCGGTGACATAGAGCAGGGTGTCGGTGGCGGTGACGGACAGTTTGCCGTCCTTCACTGAAGCTGCGATCGGGTTGCCATAAGCATCACTCACCACGGGGCGGGCGCCCTTGATGGCGAGCGTCACCTCCTGGCGTCCGCGCACGCACCAGATCGGATACACGTGATCCCCCGCGGGCGTTTTGAAATCGAGGATGTGCAGCGAAGTGCTGTCATGAGCGATCTTCCCGGCGAATTTTGCCTGATCCAGAACCTGGGTCAGCCAGGCATACATGGCGAAGCTTGGTTTGGGATTCGACTCGGGTTCACGGTAACAAAATCCAACCTGACCCCAGTTGCTCATGCGGTAGTCATCGGTGACATCGCGCACGGTTCCGGCCGCGCACATGCGTTCCACGCCATTGGCCAGGGCCAGCAGGGCTTCCCGCGTCTGAGTGACCCCCTGGGCGTGGATGCTGAGATTGCCCGGACTTGTTCCGTGATAGAGAGATTCCGTCGTCCAAATCGGGATGTTCTGGTATCCGTATTTTTCCTGCGCCCGTTTCCAGTTCTGCATGATGCCCAGCAGGCACATCCAGTTGGGCTGCTGTTCCGGTTCACGCATGAACATGGCCCCTTCCGTTCCGAAGGCGTCCACCAGTTCTTTCGGGAACCCGCGCTTCATGTACTCGGCACCGACTCCGGGGTAGTCGTTGATCAGGCAGATCTTCGCCTTTGGATCCGCCTTCTTGATCGCCGCGCAGTATTGCACGACTTTCTTGAACTGCTCATCGACCGTCTCCTTTTCCTTCTCCGGCATGGCGTAGGGTTCACCGCCGAGAAACTCGCTGTAACGCCGCAGCATGGTGTCGGAACTGCGGGACTCGTGGAGGACTTTATAAGTCCGGTCCATGCCCCGGGTGGGATTGGCCGCGGCCTCGCGCAAAGCCGGCGCGATGGAATCCTCGAAGATGTCCGCATCCCACCATCCCTTTCCGCGCTGGTAAGCTTCGCGGATGTTGCGAAGTGTAAAGGTGAGCTTGTAGCCATCATAGAGAGCCTCGGGTCCCATGACTTCTTTTGAGCGGGACCGTTCCCCAGGGGAACCGCCGTAGGTCCAGCGCCAGCCGCCCTTGTTCATCAATGTGGCGGCATCCTTGATATGCCGGTCAGCCTGGGCGAGCGAGGAATGCGGCCACCAGAATTCCCAAATGCCAAAGGGCGAGTCGGCCATCGCCTTGCGCGTGTCCGGCGCCAGCACCGCGTAAGTCGTGTGATAAACCTGCACAGGCTTGCCATCGCGCTCCAGCCCGATCTCCACCTTGAACCACCCGCGCTTTTTGCGGTCCGACGGCATGACCTTGATTGGAAATTCCAATCGCTCCCCTTTTTTCAGAGTGATGGTCTTCTCAACCGTCCATTCCGAGCGTTGAATGCCGAATTCCTCCGGCGTCCCGGGTCCCTCGCTCCGGGCATACAGCCGGCCCTTGAATTCGCCGTCCAGCCGGTTGGCGAGGCTGACGGTCAGAACGGGTTCCTGCGTCTCGTGGAATACGTTTCCGGGTGCACCTAGCACATAGGCAAATTCCACCGGCGCGCGCTCGGCGGTGGCCGAGACCACCACCACGGAACTTGGCAAGCCCACCGGGAGACGCCCAAACTCATTGGGATCAGGCAGATTATGCAGGTCCTGTTTATCGCGCATGAACTCAAACTGCGTATTTTTCGCGAACCATGCCGAGGCGGACCGGGCCACCGGAATGCGCAGGTGATATAACCAGCCCGCTTTTCCGTCCGAGAGTTTCACCGGGATGCGGGACTGCACATAAGACGACTCGCCCCCGGTCATGATGTCGGGCACCGGAACCACCTCCTCCTCCATCGGTCCTGCAAAGGACACACAGTTCCCGTAGCTAACGGTCATCCGCGGCGCATGGTTTGGAATCTGGCGTGAATAAGCCAGAATGTGGAGCGCTTCATAGCTGTTGCCTGGCACCGTGCCCACGGGCCGGTGCGCGCTGGGAGGAAAAGGGAGATACCCGTGTTTCAGGCGCCCGGAAAAGTCCGAGCCCGCCATCGCGAGTCGCACATCCACCGGCTTGCCACCGATGACGAACGGCACGCCACCAACCGTGGCCAAGCCGGACGGCAACGACGCAGGATCAATGACCGGCGGCGCGAGCGGGTTCGGCTTCCCGGGCTCCCCCGAAGGCGCAGCGCAAAGATCAAGGCTGACTGGCATCATGCCCGATGGCACGGTCGTGACATTTGCGCCCTTCATGCGCGCCGCACCCTTCAGCGTGACAACCAGCGAATCGTCAGCGGATGCAGGGCTTGAAGCCTTACCGGCAACGGACACGCTGCCCAATGTGGCGGTGACGGTGTCGCCCAATCTCTTTATGGAAAACGGCATCCACGCGGTCTTGGGATCACCGGGAACGACGGCATCCACCCGTTTGGCTTGAGCTCCACTTCCGACGGCGATCACGATTCCAATGCTCATCGTCTTTTTGTCCTGGGTGAGCGACATCGTGACATCCGGGAGAGTCAAGGCGGCGCCGGACTCGGACAACAGCAGCTCCCCGGAGATGATATGATATTGCGCACTGCCGGCTTCTTTGAGTTCAAATGCCGCTGTTGCGCTTCCGTTCGCGTTGCTCAGTTCGCCCTTGCCCCACGGTTGCCGGGCCTGCCCGGGCACCGCACGACCATCCCGCGTGGCGGCCTGTGTCTCGAATGGCCACCCCATGCCGCACGCACATGCGATCGCGATCATGACTATTCCCCAGGGGCGACCGCACACTCCGCCAGTCTTCAGTTTTTGATTCATATGTTTTATTTTGTTATCGTGTTGTTGATTTGAGGCTGTGAGGCTGAAAATACTCCGCCTCCAGGACAATACTATCATCTTTTTTTTGGGTGAAACCGAAGGCTCCGCGTTGCGCGCCTTTCTGGATGATCACACCTTGACGTGGCCGAAGCGGCGAAGCCTATGGACTGCGGCAGCCTGCTACCGCCATGTTGCCCGCAGCCGGGTGGCGGCTGACTGCGCATTACTCCGCATTGTGTGTGGGTTACCGTGTGGCTGGTGCGGAGCCGGGGAGCTTTGTGACCCGCACTCGATGCGGTGGGTTCATCCCGGTGCGGCGCTACGGAAAGCCGCACACTCCCTGGCGGTGGGGGCGGGAGCGGGCGGAGCACTTCCGTGGCGGGCAGCGGCGCGGAGCTGGCTCGCTTTGCGAGCCGATAGAGTGCTGTAACAGCCGCAGCTTTACAACGGTGGACTTTTTCTAATATCTGGTCGACGCGTTTGGTCCAGACGAACGGCTTGGGATTTTCGTTGTTGTGCCGGATGTATTGATTGATGGCTTCGATGAGTTCTTTGACGCTCTTGAAGCTGCCAC
>VFKE01000035.1 GCA_009885695.1 Verrucomicrobiota bacterium
AAGATCGAGAGATGCCGCAAACGGCTTGAGGAAATCAGTCCGGGTTGCACGAGCAGGAAGCGGCGCAAGGCGGCTTAAAAGAATAGTTATTTCGGCGACAGAACACTAGGGACTATCAGGTCTCAATCATCGACTTTCCTTTCTAAGCTAGCATGAACTACTGGGGCAGTCACCCCATCACCGTTATCGTGATCTACCATGGAAACACGAATGAATAGCCAAAAAAATTGAAAGAAAACAATAATATATAGAGGTTCGATGGGATGGAATCAGGACACGCTTTGAGCATCTACTGATGATGGCAGAGGTAGTCACTACAATCTAATGCCGGCCAGAATGGTCGGGCTACACACAGCCCTGAAGGCTGTGCCACTCGCCCACGTCTGCCGAACGGACGAGCAACCGAAACCAAAAAGACAGAAGAAAGCCCAGCCGTAATCCGACTTCTTATGAGGCCATTAGAGCCATTGGCGGTGAGGGAGGGATTCGAACCCTCGGTAAGACTTTACATCCTACAACGATTTAGCAAACCGTCGCTTTCGACCACTCAGCCACCTCACCAGTTTATGCGCTGCCGAAACTTTGCCCGCGAAAATGCGCCAGCGGAGCGCGCTTGTCAACCGCATCGCTTCATTTGGGGAGAAACCAGATGTTCCGATAGCGCGCCGGGTTGCCGTGGTTCTGCAAGTGGAGCGGGCCGGGGGTCGCCTGCTCTTTTTCCGGCGCGGAGGTGGTGATGTGCGGGACTTCGACGTTTTCATGCACCAGGACGCCGTTGTGTTTCACGGTCATGCGGGCATTCGTGGTCTTGTTCCCAGAGGCATCAAATTTTGCCGCCGTGAAATCGATGTCGTAGGTCTGCCAGGTGAGGGGCGGAAAGCACATGTTTACTGTTGGCGCGGCGATGGTGTAAATGCCGCCGCATTCGATGTTCTTTCCATCCTGGGCGATACTGTCGAGCACTTGCACCTCGTGGCGGCCCTGAATATAGGAGCCGCTGTTGCCACGCTGCTGACCGCGGGCGGCGGGCTTGTAGGCGAGCATGAACTCAATATGCAAAGTTCCATTGCCAAGCTTGTCGGCGCTGGTGAGCCCTGTTCCAGCAGACCGTCTTCCGTAATTTTGGAGCCGGGGAAATGGCTGCTGTCTTTTTCATTGAAAAAAACCGTGGCAGCGACGGGCGGCTTCGCGCCGAGCGTGGGGGACTGGCGCGCGACTCGGGGCAATTCCATGACGCGCTTTCCTTGCAGGTTCACGACGAGGAAATATTTTTTGCCGTTCACCGTTGCTTTAGCGTCCTCTTTTTCGAATCGTGCGACTTTCTCGCCTGTGGCCCGCTGGCCTTTTACTCGGGAGACGTTGTTGCGGTCTCCGTTCCAGCCTGCTCCGGGCAGTCCGCCTACGTAGCTCACCGTTTCAAATTTGCCGTCGCCTTGCGCCCAGATTTGCACGCCCAGCCTGATGCCGTCGATTTCACTCGTGTATTCGCCTTGGATGACGCAGTCCTCATCGTCTGCTTTCGCGGAGTCGATAGATGCCTTCGGTGCTTCAGAATTTTTGGCGTCGTCGGCGAGTGCTGCAAGGGTGGGGTAAAGGAGCAGGATGCACAGTGAGATGATCTTCATGCTGCGGCGATTGGTGATGTACCCATCTCTTGGCAAGCCGGATGTCAAAGATCGCGTGATTATCACGACAGTGATAATCACGCGGCTTGCATTTGGCGCCGTCACGGAGGACTGAACTGGCTGAATCATGCCTGCCTCCTGGCCGACCGCCGCTTTTCATCCGACCCGCCACCGTCGCTGGCCGCGCATTCTTTTCATTCTGCTGCTGATCGGGCTGCTAATCGGAGCGGTCATCGCGGGCACGGTCGTGATCGTCTATGGAAACATTGCCGCACAATATGATCTGACGAAACTCGGTGCGATGCGCCAGCGATCAATCGTGCTGGATTGCAAGAATCGCGAGATCGGGAAACTGCACGGTGAGAACCGAGTGGTGGTGCCGCTCTCGAAAGTATCGCCTAATTTCATCAAGGCGCTGCTGGCCCGCGAGGATGCGCGTTTCTACAATCACGGCGGCGTGGACTGGGTGGGCGTGGCACGTGCTCTGGTGCGTGACGTGAAGAAGAAGAAGGCGATTCAGGGTGCCAGCACGCTGACCATGCAGCTGGCGCGCAACAGCTTCGATGACCTTAGTGCGAAGACGATGGCCCGCAAATTGACCGAGGTCATGCTGGCGCGGCGCATCGAGGCTGAGAAGTCGAAGGACGAGATTCTTGAGTTCTATGTGAACCGTATTTTCTTCGGCTCCGGATTGTATGGCATCGAGCGCGCCAGCCGGGCTTACTTCAGCAAGAGCGCGGAGAAGCTCACGCCAGGCGAGGGCGCGATGCTCGCGGGCATCATCCGCAGTCCGAATCGCTTCTCGCCTTTCCGCAACTGGACGGGCGCCATCGCGGAGCGGGACACAGTGCTGGCGCGCATGATTTACAAACAAGCAATCACGCAGGAGCAGGCGGAGGCTGTGAAGCGTGAAGAAATGGCTGTGGCGGCGCAGCCAACGGTGCGCACGCAGGAGAACTACATGATGGAGGCCATGCGGCGCGACCTTGATCTCGTCCTCGATGCCGAGGACATCGAGGACGGCGGCCTGGTCATCCACACGACGATTGACCGTGATCTGCAAGCCGCGACCGAGCAGTCATTGGAAAAGCGTCTGCGCGAAGTCGAAGGCAAGGCGGGGTATCCGCACATCACGAAAGCGCAGTTTGATCGCCAGTGGGATGGTGTGAGCGAGCCGCCGCGCACTCCATATCTTCAGGGCGCGGTGCTCGCGCTCGACAACAGCACCGGCGGCATACTTGCCGTCGTGGGCGGGCGCGATTTCATTCAGAGCCGCTATGATCGCGCACTTCAGGCGGGAAGAGAGATTGGTTCCACAATCAAACCGTTCATCTATGCTGCGGCATTCTCTCGGGGTCTGATGCCCGGTTCACTAGTGGAGGATGCGCCGATCCGGCCCGGTGAACTCACGGGATATTCTGGACTGTGGAGTCCGGAGAACTCGGACGGGAAATTTCTCGGCTTCGTTCCTGCGGCTGTTGGTTTGATCCGCAGCCGGAATGCGATGACGGTGCGTGTGGGAAATTTCGCCGGCATGGACGCGGTGCTTGGGTTGTTGCGTGACGCGGGCATTGGCATGCCCGATCATGTGACGCCGCAGGTTTACATTGGCAACACGGGATCAACTCTGAAGTCGCTCACCGCGGCCATGAGCATTTTCCCGAACAACGGCGTGCGCCGCCGGCCGTTTCTCATCCGACGCGTCGAAGACGCGAATCACGAGGTGATTTACGAGACGCCAGTGCTGGAGAACGACGTGTTGTCGTCTGCGGTCGCGCAGATGACGGGTCGTCTGCTGGAGCGCGTGATGAACGAGGGAACCGCCGCTTCTGCACGGAGCGAATATGGTTTTAAAGAGAAAGCCGGCGGCAAGACCGGCACGACGAATGATTATCACGACGCATGGTTCGCCGGATACACGCGGGAGATCACTTGTGGTGTTTGGGTTGGCTTCGACCAGCCGCAGACGATTGTTGAGGGTGCTTATGGTGCGAAGCTCTCGCTGCCGGTTTGGGTGGACGTGATGAAGGCGGCCATTTCACATGATTATAAATCGAAAGCACCCAAGGCGACAGCGATTACTGCGCGAGTGAGTCTGTGCCGCGTTAGCGGACAACTGGCGACGGGCGAGTGCGCGGCGCATGGTGATGCCTATGAGGACGAACTGCCGCCCGAACTGGTGCCGCCGTATTATTGTCCAGTTCACGGCGGCGGTGCTGCGCCGCCTGCCGCTGGAAAAAAGAAAGAAGGATTCTTTGGTCGCGTCTTCAAGTGGTTTAAGTAGATGATGCGTCTCGCTTCATCTCAGTGATTTTATATAAATCTCTAAGGCGAGCGACGCGAGACGCATCGCCTGCGTTCGACAACAGAATGAATGTCCGTGCTATTCGGCGATCTTTTTTCGTGCTAATATCACCGCATGGAAATTCTCGCACAACTCGGTGTGGCGCTGGGGCTGGCTTCGCTCGCCGGCGTGAACTTGTATCTCACGGTCCTGCTCACGGGACTGGCGATCCGCTTCGACTGGGTTCACCTCGCAACACAGTATCAATCGCTCGATGTGCTGGCGCATCCGGTGGTGCTCATCGTCGCGGGGCTGCTTTTTTTGTTGCAGTTTTTCGCTGATAAAATTCCCTGGGTGGATTCGCTCTGGGACAGTGTGCATACGATCATCCGTCCGGTGGGCGGCACGTTGCTGGCGCTGCAGGCTCTGGGCACCATGCCGGGCTATGTGATCGTGGCCGCAGCGCTGCTCGCGGGCGGCGCGGCCCTGACCACGCACAGCGCGAAGGCCGGGACGCGGCTGCTGATCAATCAATCGCCGGAACCGGTGACGAACATCGCGATGAGCCTGGCTGAAGATGCCGCGGTGGCTGGCGGCGTGGCGCTTACGCTGCTGAATCCGGTGATGGCCCTCATGGTATTCAGCGGTCTGCTCACATTGATCTGGCTGCTGTTTCCGCGCCTGTGGCGTCTGATCCGCACGACGATGTGGCTGGTGTGGCACAAATTGAAACTGCCGGGCCGGCGCGAGGCGCCGGAGTCTCCGGTGGATCTGAAGTGCGAGGTCACTGATGAGTTGCGCGATCTCTTGCAAATCGGAGCGGGAATGTCTGCTGATGAAGTGAGCTGGACGGTCAGTTGTCTTTCGGGGAAGGGCAGGGGAGTTCGCGGATTCTGCGCCAATCTCTCGGGCATACTCGTGGCACCTTTGCGCCCAGACAGCCTCTATTTCACAACATTCAAAGGCTTGCGCAGCCGGCTTTTCAAGTTCCCACTGGATGCAGCGCAGGTGGAAGTGGAATCAAAATTCCTCAGCGAGAACGTTACGCTCAGCAGCGATGGATTGCGCGCCGTGTTCCGTTTCCCACGCGGGCAAGGCACGCTGGCGGAGGAGGTTGCGCGACGGATTCGGGAATCGTTGACACAAAAAATAACGCCGCTTGGTGAGCAAGTTGTGCCATTGATTGAAGAAGCTCAATCTGTCGAACCTAAGCTCGTGGAGGCACCGGTATCCGTCGTGCCTCCGCCCACTGGAATCCTGCCATTGCCGCAGTCAGACCCTGATGGTAAAATTTCTCCGTTTCCGGCAGTTGGCTGAAGATGAGAGGCTTATGACTTGGCTGTGTGCGTTTTTCTTGCCAAGTTCGTCATCTGATGCGTAACTCCAGATCCGCGTTGCACGCGGACGCGGCAAGTCCCGCGCTGCTCCTGAATGTCACAAACGAAATCTTCGAATTGGACCCTCGCGCTGCTGGCGCTGGGGGTGGTCTATGGAGACATCGGCACCAGCCCCATTTATGCGCTGCGCGAGACCATCCGCGAACGCTTTGTCGCGGCTAACGAACTGACCGTGCTCGGTCCGGTGTCGCTCATGATCTGGTCGCTCACGGTCATTGTGAGCATCAAGTATTTGCTGGTGCTGACCCGCGCCACCAATCAAGGAGAGGGCGGCGTGTTCGCGCTCTACTCGCTGTTGCGCAAGCCGGAGGCCGGATTGAAAAAAGGTGGCATCACCCTGCTCACGGTCTTTGCGATTCTCGGCGCCGCGCTGCTTTATGGTGACGGCATCATCACGCCTGCGATCTCAGTTTTGTCAGCGGTGGAAGGTCTGGCGGTGATTCAACCAGGCTTGCCTTCGTGGATTCCTCCCGTGTGCGCGTCCGTCATTCTACTCGGACTCTTCCTCGTGCAACGCCACGGGACTGCGCGCATCGGGCAGAGCTTCGGGCCGGTGATGCTCTTGTGGTTTAGCACGCTCGCCGCGATGGGTTTGTGGCAGTTGTCTCAAGAGACTTCCATCTTGCGCGCACTATCGCCGCATTACGGCTGGAGGTTTCTCTGGGAGGAGCGCGCCCACTCCATGCATATCATGGGCACTGTATTGCTTTGCGTCACCGGGGGCGAGGCGCTCTTCGCGGACATCGGTCACTTTGGTCGCACGGCGATGAAGCGGTCGTGGTTCACTTTGGCATATCCGGCGCTGGCGTTGAATTATCTCGGACAAGGCGCCCTGCTTCTTCACTCTCCGGATTCGCATACGCAGCCGTTTTTCAACATGGTTCCCGCCGGACTGCTACTTCCGGTCGTGATCCTGGCCACGATGGCCACCATCATCGCGTCCCAGGCGATGATCACCGGCGTGTTCTCTCTCAGCCAGCAGGCGATGCAACTCGGCTTCATGCCGCGATTGAAGATCGTGCACACTTCGCCGGACATGCGCGGGCAGATTTACCTGCCACAAATCAATTTCATCCTCATGGTGCTTTGCATCGGCCTGGTTGCGGGCTTTCAGAAGTCGGAGAATCTGGCGCACGCCTACGGTCTGTCTGTCGCGATGGACATGACCATTTCAACTTCGCTGCTTATCCTCATTTCCTTCAAGCTTTGGAAATGGCCCCTGTGGAAGACGGGACTGATCTGCGGCTTGTTCCTCTCCATCGAGTCAACCTACCTGATCGGCAGCTTGAGCAAATTTGTCCAGGGCGCATGGTTTACGCTGCTCGTCGCCGCTGGCATCTGGATCATGATGCGCACCTGGCGCGACGGTCGCGCGCTGCTCATGAAACGCGTGCTGCGCAACCGGGTGCCGGTCAATGTCATCGTCAATGAAATCAAAGCCGGCCACATCCACCGCGTGCGTGGCATCGGCGTCTTCCTTTCATCTTCCGCCGACGGCCTTCCGCTGGTGCTGCTCCATCACTTGAAGCATAACAAGGTGCTCCACGAGCAGGCCGTCATTCTCACGGTGAAGTTTGAGGAGGTGCCTTACATCCCGGCTGATAAACGCATCGAGGTCACTGACATTATGGATTCTTTCTTCCGCGTCGTCCTGCATTACGGCTTCTCGGAATCGCCCGATGTGCCGCTCGATTTGAAAACTGCGCTCAATTCCCGCGGCATCACGCGTCAGTCCGACATCAGCTTCTACCAGAGTCGCGAACTTCTGCTGACCGATGGCAACGGGAAGATGGCTCAATGGCGCAAGAAACTCTTCGTCTTCCTCTCCCGCCTCGCGCGCCCCGCCACCGGCTACTTCCAGCTTCCGTCGCGGCAGGTGATTGAGCTGGGGATTCAGTTGGAACTGTGAGAACCGAAGTCATCACATCTGCCGACGAACTGCTCAAGCGCACTACGTCGCGTTGTCCGGTGTGCCATGTGGCATGCCCCGCGAGCGTCGTAAAGCGCGATGGCAGAGTCTATCTCGACCGCACTTGCGCCGTGCATGGAGAGTTCTCCGCCTGCATCGCCAGCGATGCGCGCTTCTACTGGCTGGCGCAGGGGAAAGAGGAAAATCGCAACGAATCGTGCTGCTCCAGTGGCGGCTGTTGTTCCGCGAACGGTGACCCAGCCGGCACGCTCGGGAAAAATGCAGAAGGCCGGGGTGACAATCCTGTCGAGACTCTTTCCACCTGCCTGGCGTTGATCGAGATTGTTAATTCTTGCAATCTTGCGTGCCCCACTTGCTACGCTGACTCGCCCGTCGGCACTGGGCCGAAGGTGGACGCGGTTCCGCTCGATGAAATCAAATCGCGCGTGCAAGGTGTGATCGACCGCAAAGGTAAAATCGAAATCATCCAGCTCAGCGGTGGAGAGCCTACCTTGCATCCGCAGTTGTTTGAACTCTGCACCTGGCTCAAGCAACATCCGCTGATCGACTTCGTGCTGCTCAATACCAACGGTGTGCTGCTCGCGAAAGATCCGCGCTTTGCCCAGCAGCTATCGGATGCCTTCCAAGGCATTGGCCTGCAACTTTATCTTCAGTTCGATGGCACTCAGGCCGCTGGTCAGAAGGAACTGCGCGGGGCTGACCTGCGCGAGATGCGCCAGCGTGCCATCGCAAACTGTGCCGCTGCGAATCTGCCGATCACGCTGGCGATGACGGTGACGCCCGACAACATCACGAACCTCTGGGACGCGGTGCGCTTCGGGCTCGATCATGAGATCATCCACGGCGTCACGCTTCAACCCGTCTTCGGCAGTGGTCGGGGAAAAGTGGGTCGGCAGCCTCTGCCGACTTTGCAGAGTGATGATGGGCAGGGGCTGCCCACCCACTTCACCCGCCTCAACACCGCCGACATCCTCCTTTCCCTCGTGGAGCACTCGCAGGGCCAGCTCCGCTTTGAAGATTTCACGCCGCTGCCTTGCGGTGATCCCAATTGCGCGATCATCGGCTACCTCATCCGGCGCGGCAGCAGCATTTATCACGTCAGCGACTTTCTGGACTTCACGAAGCTTCAGGGATTCCTCCACGACAAAATGCATTACACGCTCGAAGACCTCGCCCGCTGCGGCTGCGAGAACACGGAGCTGGGTGAATTGCTCAAGACAATGGAGCGCACCCGCAGCATGGCCTTCCGCATCATGGTAAAACCCTTTATGGATGCCTGGACTTGGGACGAAGATCGCATCGACCGCTGCTGCACCCATGTCATCCGGCCCGATGGGAAACTCGATTCGTTCTGCCGCTACTATTAACCCGGCAATAAATTGTAGTGACATTCCTTATGCTGCGGCCGCATAACGTATAAGTTCTGCTTGGAAATAGGAGGCTACGCGTTCGGGAGATTTGCTGAGCA
>VFKE01000018.1 GCA_009885695.1 Verrucomicrobiota bacterium
GACGCGTTGATCCGTTGAGCCGTTGAGCCGTTGAGCCGTTGAGCCGTTGAGCCGTTGAGCTTTTAGCGGAAGCAACATGGAATTGGATGTTGAATCAGGCTGGCGAAAATGGCAAGCGAAAAAATTACCTCATAGAAAAAATACGATTAATACAAGGGGATTCATCCTAAAACGGTGATGAGAACCTGAGGCCTCACGCAGAGACGCAGAGGCTTCTTCGTGTCTTTGTGCCTTCGTGTGAGATTTCATCGCGGTTTCTAGCACATGCCTCTTGAAAGAAGTTGGCCGGACACAAGTGCCGTGTAATATTGCGGAGCCATGCCGCCATTATCATCAGCACCCACTTTCGCCCACAAGCTGGGCATAGTGCCGCATGTCTCCCGCTTGCTGCACAAGGCGCGGCGACTTGGATTAAACGGCTTAAAGAAGCTGCAAACACTGGCGGTGCAGCGCGGCTGCATTCACTACACCTGCGGTGATGAACCGGCGGGGGAACTCGTTTCAAAAAAAGCTTTCTCGAACGAAGAACTTGCCATCGCCCTGCTTTCGACAGCCAACCCCTTCGACCCGCACAGCCAGCGCTGTGGCGCGGCGATGCTGAGTGACGAGGGCAATGATGTCACGACTCTCGCGCGGCTGGCCGCTGAGGAACGCTGTGTCGCTGTCGTGCGTCACATCGCGCGCTCGGCGCTGCGCTACGAGCCTGACGAGACCTACTGGACTCGTTTGCTAGATGCCCTGCCTCCGTCGGGCCCCGTGCGTGCGGAGGCGCTGCTGCACCCGACGCGCTACCTTTCACTCATGGGCTATCTGCGGGGCCTCGGTATCGGAAAATATTTTCAATGGCAGCGCCCGCGCGTGCGCTCTCCGGCAGCCTATGTCTAGCAACGCAGAGAAAATTCTTCGCGCACTTGACAGCTTTCTCGATCACGAGACAGACCTCGTGATTTATGGCCGCGCTGCACTCGCGCTTGGATTCTCTAATCCACCGGTGGAAACGACCAAGTCCGAGGGTGTGGATGTCATCCTTCCGCTCAGCCAGCTTGCGAAGATCGAAGGCGATGAGCAGTTCTGGCAGGCGCAGGAGAAGACCAATGCCGCCCTGCAACCAATGGGTCTCTATATGCTGCATCTGTTCGCTGCGGATCAGCTTTTTTTGCGGGCAGACTGGGAGGAGCATATCGTTCCCGTTTATGGACTCGATCTCCTGCACCTGCGCGTTTTCCGTCCCGGCACGCTTGATTTGATCCTCACCAAGACGATACGCGGTGACGACGAGCAGGACATCGCGTTCATGATCCGGCATGACAAGCTCACGCGCAGCCAGGTTGAGGAGGCTCTGGAAGCCGTCATCATCCCTGACCTCCAGGAATTTCGCGATGCGTTAGCCTGCGCGAAACCAGAAGTCCTCGCCATTTTCGAGGGGGTTCACTGAATTTCATCCGCTGATTGCGCAGATTTCACAGATTAAAAATAATCGGCATTCGTTATTGATCCTAATCTGCGTCCATCTGCGTAATCTGCGGATCATCCCATTCATTATCAAATGAGCATCCCCCACCTCCCCGCGCTCCGCAAAGGCGCGCCCTATGAAAGTCTCGACAAGATCGACGTCAAAGACCACCGCACCGGTGAAGTCCTCGCGCAAGTTAGCCAGGTCAACGCCGGCATCGTGCGCCGCGACCTCGCCCGCATCTCCGAAACCCGAGCGGACTTGAAGAAATTCACCTGCGAACAACTCATCGCCTTCTGCAAGAAGGCGGGAGAAATTTTTCTCACAGGAACACTGCCGCTCGGCGACAAAGGTCACACCCAGTCGCCCCAGCAATACATGGAGACGCTCTCGCGCACCAGCGGCCTGCCTTATGTGATGGTGAAACGCAACATGGCAAAAATTTACGAAGCGCTGGCGAACATGCGCACCGTTCTCAACGGCCTGACACGCGGACTCGATTTGAGCATCATCGACGACGGCTTCGGCGAACAGGCCGGCTGCCCGGTGAGCTATTATCCCACAACCAATTGCCTCGGCCTTGTGATGCCGAGCAATTCGCCTGCGGTGAATTCACTCTGGCTTCCCGCGATCGCGCTGAAAACTCCCGTGATCATCAAGCCGGGCCGCGAAGAACCTTGGACACCTTTCCGCCTCATCCAGGCTTTCATTGCCGCGGGTGTCCCAGCCAGTGCGTTCGGCTTTTATCCGACCGATCACGAAGGCTCTGGCGAAGTTCTGAAGCTCAGCGGTCGCGCGTTGATCTTCGGCGATGCCAACACCGTCGCGCAATACAAGGACAACCCGAAGTTCGAGTGCCACGGCCCCGGCTTCAGCAAGGTCATCATCGGTGAAGATCAGATCGAACAATGGGCCGAGTTCATTGATCTCATCGCCGCCTCCATTTCCGACAACGGCGGCCGCTCCTGCGTGAATGCTTCCGCCGTCGTGGTGCCGAAATACGGCAAGGAAATCGCCGATGCCCTCGCACAAAAGCTCGGCCCCGCACAGCCGCTACCACGCGAAGATGAAAACGCGCGCCTCTCTGGTTTCGCCAATCCGAAGATGGCCGAGTTCATCGACACCGCCATCGAAGCCGGCCTCAAAGAACCCGGCGCGGAAGACATAACCGCGAAGTATCGCGGTGGCCCGCGCAGAGCCGAACTCGACGGCGGTGTGTACATGCGTCCGACCATCGTGCTTTGCGACAGCTTCAAGCACTCATTGAGCAACCGCGAATATCTCTGCCCCTACGCCAGCGTGGTCGAAATGCCGCAAACGGAGATGCTCCAGCAAATAGGCCCGTCGCTGGTCGTCACCGCCATCACCAAGGATCCGAAGTTCATCGAGCAATTGCTCGACAGCCCGCTCATCGAGCGCCTCAACATCGGCCTGGTGCCCACGACGAAAATCTCATGGAACCAGCCGCACGAAGGCAACATGTTCGAGTTCCTCTATAAGCGCCGCTCCATTGAAGTAGCCTGACATCGCATGACCCCGCTCTCCGCATTCGACAAAACCCCGCGGACCCGCGTCGTCTTCGGCAACGGTGCGCTCGTGCGACTCGGTGAACTGGCGCGCAGTCTTGCCTCACGCGCGCTCGTGGTCACGGATGCGGGCATCGTGAAAGCCGGGCACGCAGAACGCGCGCGCGACTCTCTGCGCGCCGCTGGCCTGAAGGTGGAACTCTTCGATCGTGTGCATGAGAATCCCAGCACACGCGATGTAACCGACTGCGTCGCGGTCGCGCGCGCTTTCCAGGCTGACCTCATCATCGGCCTGGGCGGAGGCAGCAGCATGGACACCGCCAAGGGTTGCAACTTCATCATCACCAACGGTGGCGAAATGAAAGACTACTGGGGCGTGAACAAGGCCACGAAGGAAATGCTCCCGCTCATCGCCGTCCCCACCACCGCCGGCACCGGCAGCGAATGCCAGAGCTTCGCGCTCATCTCCGACGAGGTCACGCACGCCAAAATGGCCTGCGGCGATACCAAGGCTGCCGCGAAGATCGCGTTGCTCGATCCGGAGCTCACGATCTCCATGCCGCAGCGCGTCACGGTGCTCACTGGCATCGACGCCATCGCCCACGCCATCGAGACTGCTGTAACCAAGAAGCGCAACGCCATCTCCGCGATGTATTCCCGCGAAGCCTTTCGCCTGCTCACTGGCGGTTTCGAGCGCGTGCTGCGCGATCCCAATGACCTCGAAGCCCGCGGCTTCATGCTGCTTGGCGCGGCCTTTGCGGGCACGGCGATTGAAAATTCCATGCTCGGCGCGGCACATTCTTGCGCCAACCCGCTCACTGCTCATTTCGACATTGTGCACGGGCACGCCGTCGGCCTGATGCTGCCGCACGTCATCCGTTTCAACAGCGTGCGGGTCGAATCCGCTCTGGAGTATCGCGATCTCTACGACGGTGATCTCGCCGGGCGCGTCAGCATCCTCTTGAATGAAGCGCGCCTGCCCGGAAAGCTCGCGGACCTGGGCGTGGCAGAAGATGACATCTCCAAACTCGCAGCCGAAGCCGCCACGCAGTGGACCGCGCAGTTTAATCCGCGCGAAGTGACCGTGGCCGATTTCGCAAAGCTCTACGAAGCGGCCATGTAAGTGATGCGTCCCGCTTCATCTCATACCCTTTGTCGGTATCAATCAGCAGAATGTGGGGTGCTCATCGGCAAGTGGCACAGGTTTGCAACCTGTGTGTCGCCCGACCATTCTGGTCGGGTTTATGACGGAAACCAGCCCCGGCAGAATGCCCGGGCGACACACAGGCTCTAGAGCATATTAAAAAATTTCGTAGCCGCATCTCGTTAGAGTGCGGGACAAAATCGCATGGCTAGAGAACTTCCAATCTTCCCGCGTTCTCACGAAGCGCGGCTACGTATTAAAGTAAAATGCTCTAAAAGCCTGCGCCACTCGTTCAAACCTTCGCTCCATATTCTCACCGCGTCGCAATGGTTGAGTCGGTTCTCCTCTTTTGCTGAGTGATGCCGACATCTGGCATCAGAGATGAAGCGAGACGCATCATCTACTTTGTTGAAGCATCGCCTGCAAACAAATCAGCCGTGGCTTGACCAGATGGCCAAATCCACGGCTGACGTAATAAACAATTACCTGCGCCAAGCGGCGGCAGTTATTTCAATTCCGAATTGTAGAAGGTCTGCCAGTCATCGAGGTTGTTCAGATTGACCGCGTCCTTGATGCTGCCGTCATCGGGACGACCAGCGGATTCGAGGATGCCCTTGCGGGTGGCGTCGTCATGATTGTAGCCTTTGATGGCAGCGTTGAGTTCTTTCACCGCGTTCTGATCGAGGCTGCCGCCTTTTTTGGCCAGCACCCAGCTTTCGAGCTGGACGTAAGTAGGCTTGCTGCTCTTGATGTAGCCGAGGAATTCCTCACGATCGAGGCCGAGACCGTCGAGCACCATCTGGTCGTAGCCCTTGCCACAGCCGGGATAGTCAGCGTGCAATTTGCCGGCTGCTTCGAGGGAAGTCTTCTGCCAGAGGCGGGGAAGATGGAGAACGCCGAGGGGACCGGCGACGCCGGAGGAGATCATGGGAACGGATTTACTCATATTTTTATATCAGTTGGATTGTGTTTAAGGCCTCTTGGAGACGGGACGGGGATTCTGGAGGTGGAGCACTTGCGTGGCAAGTCCAATTTTGACAGGGCGGCGCATAATCCCAAATGCGCTGGCACCTTGCACTTGCAATTTCCACAAGCCCACCCTACAAACCACGGCTCCACAACCAAACCACTCACCTTTCCAAATCATGTCTCAAAAAATCGCTTTCGTCGGAGTTGGCCGCATGGGTGCCAACATGGCCCGCCGCCTCCAGGACTGCGGCTACAACATCACCGCCGTCTATGACACCTATCGCGAGGGCGCGCAAACCCTCGCCACCGAACTCGGGTGCCAGGCCTGCGACAAGCTCGCGGATGTCACCGCCGCCGCCGACATCATCTTCACGGTCGTCACCAATGACGCATCGATGCGCAGCATCTTCCTGGAAAGCGCCGACAACCTGCTTATCAACTCGAAGGGCAAAATCTTTATCAACTGCGCCACGGTCACCCCCGGCGTCCATCGTGAGGTTTATGCCGCCGCGCATAAGGCGGGCGCAAATTCGCTTGAAACCTGCATGGCCTCCAGCATCAGCCAGGCACGCGAGGGCAAACTCTACCTCATGCTCGCTGGCGATGAGGCGGTCTATAATTCAGCATTGAAGATCATCGAAGACCTCAGCATCAATCACCGCCTCATCGGCGGCCCCGGTCGCGCCGCGGAAGTGAAGGCCCTGGTCAACATGGTCATGAACATCAATACCGCCGGACTGGCCGAAGGCCTGGGCCTCGCAGCCGCCCTGGGCCACGATCTCGGACTGGTTCGTGAAGTATTTTCCCAAACCGGCGCCAACTCCCGCGTGCTGGAAACCGATGGCGGAGACATGGCGGACCGCTCCCACGACTGCTGGTTCAGCGCCGCGCACGCCGCCAAGGACAGCGGCATCGCCGGTTCCATCGCCAAGGAAGTTGGGCTCAATCTCCCGCTCAATGCCGCGACGGAAGCGCAATATAAAAAGATGGTGCAACTCGGCCTCGGCGAACTCGACAAGAGCGGCATTGCGGAACTGACGTTCAAGGGCCGGAATGCGTAACCGAGCGCCCGCTTCAAAGCGTTTGAAGATGAATTTGTAGGGCAAGCGCACTAGACGTGATGCGCAGAGCCAATTCATTGGGATTGCCTCCGAAAATAGTCGATCTCGAAACTGCCTCTATCGATAGTCAGTAAATCCTTGCCGAACGACCTGTGATCGAACCGGGAAGTATAGCCGATAGTAACGCCGGTATCAGAAACGGCGAGAACGGTGAACTCGATGGCCGAATGGTGATCCGGCTGAGTGTAAAAAGTGCCATTCGGCGCGAGGGACCAGTCCGAAACCCAACGTTTAGTTGTGCCGTCCCCGATCCAGGTGCCGAGCTTGCCGTCGGAAGTAAAAGCAATCTGGTGGTCAAAACGTGAAATAGAAATCAGGTGAGTTTCGCAGAAGGTGCGAAGGTGCGTCTTGTGCTTGTCGGAAGTTTCTTGAGTTGGCGTAGCCCAGAGCGCTGATGGCAACGTCAAAAGGACCGCCAGCAGCGATAGCGCCTGACGGCGTTTCAGGTGTCGGTGGATAAACTTGTCCTCGTTCATATGAAACTACTCTAATATTCACCGTAGTATTCATTCACGAAACCAATGAAATCAGGGCAAGCGGAGCGCTTGCCCTACAAATCCATCTCCAGACTCGAATCTGCCAATACTCGGCTCGCTCGCCAACCCAATCAACCGGCTGCGGCGATTCGTGCGGCTACAGCCGCATCCGCCCGGGCCAGTTGATGCACACTGGATGCCTTCTCGATTCCCTTGAGGGCGCCGTAGTTTTTGCCGGTCTTGATCGCCAGACCGCGCCTGGTCAGGTTTTGCAGCTTCTCATAACAACGCAGCCGCAACATCTCTTCGCCACCGCTCACCGCGTTCTTCAGCTTCAACCCGGCATAGACTTTCAGAAACAGCGCCTTGAACTCATATGTTTCCCCCTCCGATAGAACATCAACCAATGCATCCGTGACATGATCTGGAGCACGACGTGAGAAGATAGTCCGAATGGGAGTAGTCATAGAAGCTGAGTATGGCACACTTAACGCAAATTGGCAGGTCTTTTGCTCAAGATTAGGTGAATTAATGAAGTGCCCCGGGTGATGGCCCTCAGTTGACAAGAGTGAACGGGGTCTCGTTTGTCAACTGGCTCCCGTTTCCGACGCCTCGAATTCGGGTAATCTTGTCTGTTCGTTGTTTGATGGGCTTATTCAGATTTCTCGGAATCTGACGGAGCGACACGCAAGCGACAGACGCCTTTCTTCGTGGGTGCTTCGAGGAACTGAAGAAATTTATCCGCACACGGCGGCCAGGTTTTGCTGCGGGCGGCGGCGAGTGCCTGGGTGAGGTTCATTCCCCCGCGAAAGATCAGATCAAATAGCTCTTTCAAGGCGGAGCGATCATCTGTTTTGAATCCCGCCCGACGCAGGCCGACTATGTTGAGCCCGGTCACGCGGTTGATACGCTGCGCGGCGCAGTAGTGGGGAATGTCTTTGCTGAATGAACCATTGCCCTGGATGACACAATAATCACCGATGCGCAGGAACTGGTGAAACACGGCCCCGCCACCAATGAAGGTGTTGCTGCCGATGTTCACATGCCCCGCGAGCAGCACCCCGTTGGCGATCACGTTGCTGTCACCCATCTGAACGTCGTGCCCAAAATGCGCGCCAACCATGATAAAGTTTTTGTCTCCAATCACGGTCATGCTCCCCGGCTTGCTGCCGCGATGAATGGTGACGTGCTCGCGTATCACATTGTTCTTGCCAATCCGCACGCCGCTGGCCGTGGCCGGATCGAAGCTGAGATCCTGCGGAAGCTCACCAATGACCGCGCCGCGGCCAATGGTGGTGCCCTGGCCGATCGTGGCATCGCCCACGATCTGCGCGTGGGGAGCTATTTTGCATCCGGCGGCGATGCGGACAGGGCCCTCTATGATCGCATACGCGCCGATTTCTACCGTTGGATCGATTTGCGCGTCAGGGGAGATGATGGCGGTCAGGTGGAACATTGCTTCTTCTTCGTCTCAACCTTTCAACACTTCAACCATTCAACCAAGACTCAAAGCATCCCCGCCTCGCGAAAACTGAAATACGGTTTCGCGCCCGCGCGCGGAGCGCCAACGATGATGTGATCGGCGAAGATGATTTTCATCAGCTCGGCGGCGTCGCGAATGCGCCGGGTGAGCTGCCGGTCCGCTTCGCTGGGCGAGGGGTCGCCGCTGGGATGGTTGTGCGCCAGGATGAAGGCGTGCGCATTGTGCTTCAAGGCACAACCGATGATGTCACGCGGGTGGGCCAGGCTTTCATTGACAGTTCCTTTGTGCAGCACCTCGTCATGGACCAGCTTCATGCGCGTGTTCAAGACCAGGATGTGCAGCACCTCCTGATTGAGCTGTGCCATGTCCGCTCCGAGAAAATCATAGACCAGCTGGGGCTCGTCCATCTTCTTCTCAATAACATCCTCCTTCGCTGCACGACGTCCAAGCTCAAAGGCCGCGGCAATGTGCGCGGCTTTCGCGGGGCCGAGCCCGCGGTCTTCCGAAAGTTCTTTAGCCGTCCGACGCGAGAGTGTCCGGAGGTTTTTGTAATCGTTGAGCAGGCGAGTGCCAATCTGGATGGCATTCTCGCCCTTCAGCCCGGTGTTGATGAAGATCGCCAGCAACTCAGCATTGCTCAGCGCTTGCGCCCCTTGTTCGATAAGCCGCTCGCGCGGTCGGTCGCTCTCCGGCAGGTCGTGAATGCGGAGGGACATGGCGAACGATTAAATCAACAAAAAGCGGCCGCGAGTCACGCTGCGCTCGCCTGTTTCCTTGTCCACGACCAGCCAGTGGGTCGCGCCGGGCGGCAGCTTCTGCCCGGCTGATTTTTTCTCCACCGCCTCACCCCTGGTGACCAGTTCATCAATGAAGCGCGCCGTGGACGCCGCGGTTTTTTTGAACTTCGGCTTGGCGGCCTTGGCTGACTTTTTTCTGGCTGCCATGGTTTCTTCCCGCACTCTTACGAGATGCGGCTACGTCCTTTTAATAATTCTCTAGCTCCAGTCTTCGTAACCGTCATCGAAACAGCGACGCTTGAGATGGAACTGGCCGTTTTGCTCGACCAGGTAATGAGTCTTGCGCCGCACCGTGGGATGAGCCACGGCGCTGATCCCGGGCTTGAGTTGGGTAAAATCAACACGCCCGCGACGGAACAGTGTCTCGAGGAACGATTGCGTGGCCTGCTCGACGCCAGGCACAGCGGTGGAACCGGTGTCCAGCGCGGCGGGTGCGATGAGGCCGCGGCGCGAGAACGATGCGGTGCGCACCACCAGGGCGCCTTCGGTCAGACCGAAGGCGCTGGCGCGCAGAATCATGTCGCGGCCCCGGGGCATTTCATCGCCGGGAGTGGGTTTGGCGACCACGGCGCGGGCGGCTTCAGCCTTGAGCGAGCGGGCGGCTTCGAGCGAGAGCAGGCCGCGACGCACGAAGGCGCTGCGGAGAGCATCGTCGTATTTGCCTTCGAATGTCGCAGCGTCAGCCCAGATGATCTGGGCGGCCACCTCGCTGTAAAATGCGGCGCTGAGCGCGGCGGCTTGCGCGGCCTTGGAGAGCAGGGCCGCGGCGTCGTGGGCGACCTTGAGCAGGTCTTGCTCAGTGGGCTTGGGCGAGACAATCTTGAGCATGGCGCTCATGGCCTCGAAAAAACCGCCCGTGAACACGCGGGAAAACGAGTGCGGCTCCGACGAGAGCTGATCATCGGGCGCCATGGGCGGAAGATACATCGGGTCGCGGTAGAAAAAATTATTCACCGCATTGCGCAAACAATCCGTAGGGGCAGCCTGGGGGTTGATGGAGTGGACCGCCTTGCCGAACTGCTCGGCAACGCGCGAGAGCAGCGAGGTATGCCAGAGGTGGCCACCGGTTTCTTTCAGCACGGCGACGCGCACCTCGGGAAGCTGGAGCGCACACAGAATGGCGGAGATGTCGCCGAAGGACTCGTGGAAAGCCGCAACTTCATCGAGCGTGGCATCCCAGAGATCGGGCCGCAGGGAATCGAGCACAGCATGACCGAACTCATGGCAGACGATGTCAGCGCTCTCGCCGGTGTAGATGGTCTGGCCGCTGACGCTGCCGTGGAAAAATGAGAGCGACTGGCGGTCGTAGTAGGCATTCAGATCCTCTCCGGCGTCGAGGTTGACGCTAAGGGTGCTTCCACCATGCCAGGCACCGCCATCTGGAAGATGCAGACGCCAGAATTCCTTTGCACGATGCAGTGCGTCAACTCCTGTCCAGTAGCGAAAGTTTGCCGTGCCAGGCGAATAGACGGCCGGTGCGGGCTGCGTGCCCTCGATTTGCAAGGGGAGCGGCGCAAGGGTCAGGGTGGCTCCGGGGCGCTTCTCTGATTTTAGGCCGGACTCTGGATCATCCTGCCATGCCAAGATGGGAGCCAGTGAGCGAGACTTTTTGGCCGCAGGCGCTGCTTTTACTTTGGGTGCGGGTTTTGTTTTCGGTTCCGGTTTAGCTTTTGGCGCTGCTTTGGCTTTCGGTGCAGGCTTGGCCTTGGGCGTTACTTTCGCTTTCGGTTTCGCTTTCGGTTTTGCTTTCGGTTTTGCTTTCGGTGCGGACTTGGTCTTGGCCGGGGCTTTCTTGGCGGGTGCTTTTTTCGGTGTGGGTCGCTTGGATTTCTTCATAATATTGAAAAATAGAGCCGTCTATCAAAGCGCCGCCAGGGGGTGCGGAGTTCTGTATATCTGCCACCCTAATAAAGATGCTGCCCTGTTGACAAGTTTTTTGCGTGTCTAATCGCTGTTTTTCTTCAGAAAACGGCCAGATTGAGCCTTTCGAGCCTTGACCTGCCCTCTCCCGGACGATATTCCGCCCTGCCATGATCCTGACCGCCCCGGCTAAAATCAACCTCCACCTCCGAATTTTGAGACGGCGAGAAGACGGTTTTCACGATGTAGAGATGCGTCTGTGTCCCATTTCAGTGGCCGACGAGGTCCGTTTGGAGCCTCGATCAGACGGAAAAGTCAAACTGACCTGTTCCGACCCCACAGTGCCCGCAGACGAGTCGAATTTGGCCTTGCGAGCCTTGCGGGCATTTGAAGAAACCACCGGAATTCGTAGGGGATGGAACCTCGATCTGCAAAAATACATCCCGCACGGAGCGGGACTGGGCGGCGGGAGCAGTGATGCCGCGGCCGTTCTACGTGGTTTGAATGAATCCTGCGACTTCCCTCTCCAGACACAAGCTCTCGAAGGACTGGCGGCAGGACTGGGATCCGATGTGCCGTTTTTTCTTCGAGAAAAAACCTGTGATGCCAGCGGCCGGGGCGAGACCGTGCAGCCCGTCGAGTTTCCCTGGCAACTGCCGCTGGTGCTGGTGAAGCCCACCTTCGGCGTCAGCACGCCCTGGGCCTACCAGTGCTGGAAGGATTCGCAGGAATTGCGCGGCGTGCTTTATGCCCCGCAACTCTGCGAATGGGGCATCATGGTGAACGATCTGGAGCGGCCCGTGTTTGAAAAATGGACGATGCTGGCCGCGCTAAAAATGTGGTTGCTGGATCAACCCGAGACGCGCACCGCGCTGATGTCAGGCTCCGGCTCCACAATGTTCGCCGTCACTCACAGTGGAGCGGCAGCGGCAGCCCTGGCGGAACGCGCTCAAGTTTGGTGTGGTGCCAGCACCTGGATCCGCGTGGCGCAGACTTTGTAACTCAAGTGGCCCTAGTGGGTCGGCAGCCCTCTGCCGACATCCCTGCACCCAAAGATCGGCAGAGGGCTGCCGACCCACTGTAATGCAGTCTGCTAAAATATGTCTTCTGCCATCGAATGGCGTGAGAGCCAGGGAACGGCGTGTTTCCAAACGGCGAAGCCTGGCAGCTTCCCAGTCAGGCCGGTTGACACAACCGGCAATTTTCCCGTGTCATCATGGCCTTGCGGGGCAAGTGCCGCAGCGCTTCCCTCACTTCAAGGAGCGGCGGTATGATACCGCCGTCATATTTGGGTCGGCGGTAGAAAACCGCCGCTCCTTGTCTTGCTCACTCAGACCAAAACCGACAGAAGAACGCAACAATCAAAAGCACGATGCCTGCGAGTAAAATGGGCGCTGAAGCCCCCTCTTTCATTCCTGCTGGTCCCAACAACACAGTCGCCACTCCACAAAGCACCGCACCGGTGAACGCCACCAGTCCAAAGGGCTTCATTCTGTTTCGTGATTGGCTCATGGTTCGGCTTATTGGGCGAAGGTTTTAGACCATCCGTCTGCGAGCGTAACGAAGTTAAAGGGGGCAATCCTCGGACTGCAACATTCTAGTGAACTTTTCAGCCAGTGGCCGGGGCGTTGCGGTTCAAGTCTGCATTGCCCAGACTTAGAAAATTATTCAGCCTTGGTGGCGGTATAAAGCGAGGCTATGCCAAAACTCAGCGGCAAGCACCGGGCCTTGTGAAATCCATTGGCCAGAATCAAATCACACATCGCTTCACCGGCAGGAAACTTCTCGATGGATGAGCAAAGGTATTGGTATGCGGCGCGCTCCCCGGTCAGCATCCCCGCAATCATCGGCATGATCCGGCGCAGATAAAACAAGTGACCCCAGCGCAAAAGTGGCTGCGTGGGCAGGGAAAAATCCAGCACCAACAACGACCCGCCGGGCCGGAGAACTCGCGCCATCTCGCGTAGCGCGTTCGGCCACGAAGCCATGTTGCGCAGGCCGAAGGCCACGGTGACCACGTCAAACGCACCATCGGCCACTGGCAGGTTCATGGCGTCGGCAACCATGAGATTTTTTAAGCCAAGCTTGCGCGCCTGCTGGAGCATGGGCGGCGAAAAATCCGCGCCGAGCACCAGCGCATCCGGACATTCCCGCTGCACGGCGGCGGCAAGATCGCCGCTGCCGGTGGCCAGATCGAGCACCCGATCAGGTTTGAGTGCCGCCACTTTGCGCGCAGTGGTTTTTCTCCACAACACATCGATGCCGAGGCTGAGCACGTGATTGGTCAGCACATAGCGGGCGGCGATTTTTCCGAACGCACCGCGCACGAACTCCGCATTCTGCCCTAGTTTCGCATCGCCTGGCTCCATTCTTGTTCAGGAATGGAACCCTGACTGTCATATTTGTCATGCGTTATTGAGGGTGTCTGGATGCGAATGACGGGTCATTTGCACTGGCCATTTGTCTGTCTATGTTGCCGAATGAAGCGAGGCCAGAGCCGCCGAACACCTTTAACTAACCACCGTGAGAAAATATCCGCGCCCGTCAGAGGTCGCCACCTCATTCCGGTTGACGATGGCCCGATGCGCAAGCGTGCCGCCACTGCGTTAAACCGGGCGCTGACAAAGCTGGACAAAGCCCGTGCTGAGTGGCGGTGCTTTGAAGAGGAGTACCGGCCCTGCTATACGCAATGGATGGCTCTGACGTTTGGAGTTTTGCTGACCGAAGTGCGGGAGAATGATCGCGTGATCCATGAACAGCAGAATTTGATTAATGAGGTCGAGATGGAAATGATGTGGGGTCGGCAACGCAATCCGCGCAAAGCTTACGCCGCCGTGATGAAGCGCCGGGAGAATCCTGTTGCCGAAGATGACTTCGCAAGGGCGGCTGAAGCCGGACAGGGCAATGGCTGCGACCATGATGATCATGGCGCGCGTGATGAGGCAGATAAAAATTGGGACCCGTTTAAAGAACTGGACGCTGATCCTTCGGAGGAAGCGCGCCATGCGATGTTTGACGATTTTCTGGAGTCGTTTTTCGGCATCAACCCGGAGCACCTGGGAGAAACGGAATATAATAGGATGTTCGACCAGTTTGAAGCGAACACGTTTGGAAGGGGCCAGCAAGAAGGTCGGGCCAGAATGCACCAAGCGACAAATTCCGTGGCAGGACGCGACGCGGCACGAATCAAAGAAATCTACCGCACGTTGGTCCGCCGTTTGCATCCCGACGTGCAGGCAGACGAAGACAAAAATGTTTCAGCCATCTGGCATGAAGTGCAGGATGCCTATGAGACGAGCAATCTCGAACGCCTGGAATCGCTGCTGGCGCTTGTCGAGATTCAGAACGGCACCATCGGGCGTGACACGAGTGTTTCCCAGTTGGAAGGAGCCCTGGCGGGGATCAAACATGGGCTGAGGGCAATTCAGCGGAGCATTCGCGAAGCCAAACACGATCCCGCATGGAGGTTCAGCCGGAGCGAAAACCGGATGGCGCTGGAAAAGTCCGTGAGGCGAGAACTGCAGCAGAACATATCCCAACAGCGCTGGATGATTTCGGATCTCAAACGCACCCTTGATGATTGGTCGCGCCCCTTAGAACCGCCTGTGAAGAAAACAAAAAAACAGCCAGTGCCGGTCATCAACTCCAAAACTGAGAGCCCCGTGATGGCATTCGATTCCCGCACGCCGACTCAGACTGAGTTCTTTGGATTCTGACTCATCTTCGATTTGAAGATGGTGCTCACGAGAGGACTCGAACCTCCACAGGTCTCCCCATAGGATCCTGAATCCTACGCGTCTACCAATTCCGCCACGTGAGCATTTACTTGCAGCAGGGTTCGCAACATGCGCTGCTGCTGGAATTTCTCAAACGGTATTTCAATCTCCGACGCGACCCGAGGCCGGAGTTTGCAGTTTGAAGAGATAATTGACGGAAGCTTCAGGTGGAAGCCTGGCACCCCGGGGCAGCGCGCATCGTGGGTTGGTGAAAAAATAAAGTTTCCCGTCCGTTCCAAAGCACAAGCCGTCCGGCCACAAGAACCGGGGGTCGGCAGCCAGCACGCGATACTGGCGGGTGCCCGCAGCGATGAATCCAATGGCCTTGCCCGGAAGATCAGAAACATAAATGTTGTTTTTCGAATCCAGACTGATGCTGGAACACAGGGGTTTGGTGGAATACTCCTCCACAAGACCGGCCAGTTTGTCGGGCGGAAGCGCAATGTTGCGAAGGTGCTCGGCCTTGACGCGATAAAGCTTTAATGACCTCATCGGACCAAAATAAAGCCATTCTCCACGTCGGTCGAGCGCGACTGGGCGGACGCCGCCGTCTGGATCAGCTGGTGTGCCGTCAAGTCGCCGGGTCTGGATTTTCTTTCCATCAATTAACAAATCAAGTCCGGTTACGGGAACAACTGAAGGATGCCCTTGAAGCACGCGTCTCCCCAGTCCAGTTGCCAGATCGATGATGACCAGCGCTGCGTCTGCGCCACTGTCGGAGTCCGCCACCACCAGGAACTGATGGTCCACGTCAATGGCGATGTCATTGAGATTGGAGCCGGGAAGCAATGCCGGCGATGACAAGTTCAACACGCGATGGAGTCGCTTGTGCTCCGCATCCCAGGCGATGATTTTTGGCGGCACCTCACTGCGCCGTCCGCAGTCGAGCATCCAGACGATGCCATTCTTATCCAAGGCCATGCCGCGCACAGCATCCAGAGTGAGAGGCTCGTCCGGAGCAGCCTGGCTCACCCGGGTGTTGGGAAATGGCATTGTTTCGCCTGACTTCGTGAGTGAAACGACCCGGTTCTGTGGCTTCTCTTCGTAGCTGACGCTGATGAGGAACCCACCACCGGGTGCCATGGTCATGCCGGACGGTGCGAGCGGAAGTTGAAACACGACCTCCGGCTGAGGCTCCAAATCGCGCGAGCCTGCCCGGGTGAGGCCCAATCCAAAAAGCAGCGCAACAACCAGGATCCGGCCGTTATAAGTTCGCGATGGCCCGTATCCTGGCATGCAACGATTACCAATTCTTGATCCACACAGCGGTGGCCTTCTCATCCTTCTTGGTGGCAAGGGAGCGGTCGGCAGATTCCTTCTGGGCATAGGACCAAATATCGAACGTGGTGTTCACAGCATCGGCAGCCCCGCCTTTTTCATACTGAAAGGGACGACCGAAACCATCGATGATCATGTAGCCGTCCCCTGATTTTAACACCATCGCCTTGGGCAAATCGCCCTTGATGGAATTGGCGCTTTCATCAGTTTCATCAGTAGCAACCTTAATCTTTCCATCCGAAGCAGTGGCGGTCACTCCGCTGGCGAGTTTGATTTCGTTGTTCCCATCGCCGGTGATGGCCTGATAGAGCATCAATGTCCCGCCGATGCTCCATGATGCCGCACTGCCACTGCCCATTTTCGTGGGGTTGGCCGGTTCCGGATACTCGCCAAATTTCGCCTTATATTGCTCGAGGGCAATGACGATGGCGGAGAGTGCGGCAGTGGTGCGATTCCGCGAGGAGACCTGCTGGGCGTAGGTGAATATCCCCATGGTTAGCGCGGCAAGAATGGCGATGATGGTGATGACGACCAAAAGTTCAACCAACGTGAAGCCGCGAGAGTGCAGCTTCCACTTTTGAGAATGGTGGCGGGTTATCATGAAGGTCGGGAGAATGGCGATTGAGGATAAAGCGCCTGGTTTATGACTTCTCGTTGATACCCTCGATGATCTTGATCAACGGCATGAACAGCGCGAGCACAATGACACCCACCACGACAGCGAGAACGACAATCATGAGCGGCTCCAGCATGGAGGTGAGTGTGGTGACGGAGTTGTCAACTTCGTCCTCGTAGACGTCGGCGACTTTGAGCAGCATCTCGGCAAGCTGGCCGGTTTCTTCGCCGACATCCACCATGCTGATGACCATGGGCGGGAAGACCTTGCTGGATTCCAGTGGTGACACCATGCTCTCCCCTTCTTTCACGGCGTCATGCACTTTATCGATGGCATTGGAGATGATGACATTGCCGGCAGTTTCACGCGTGATGTTGAGTGCCTGAAGGATGGGAACGCCACTGGTCACGAGCGTGCCAAGAGTGCGCGCGAAACGTGAGATGGCGCTCTTGCGCTGCACATCGCCAAAAAGCGGCAGCTTCAATTTGACGGAATCAATCATGCGACGGCCTCCGACGCTGGCCTTGACTAACTGCCACAGAACGATGAACACCGCGAAGATGGCCAGGATGCTGAGGACGTTGCCTTGAACCCAGCGGCTGAAGCCGATGACCAATTTGGTGAGGTCCGGCAGCTCATTACGGGAGCCAAGCATGTCCTCGAAGATTTTCTCGAACTTCGGCACGATCACGGTCATCAGGAAAATCATGATGCCAACGGCGATGACCATGACGATCATGGGATAAGCCATCGCGGCGACAATCTTGTTTTTCAACTTTTGGGCCTTTTCCTGGTATTCGGCCAGACGGTTGAGCACGAGTTCGAGCACCCCACCCAGCTCACCGGCCTTCACCATGTTGACATAGAGTTTGTTGAAGATTTTTGGGAACTGCTGAAGGCTTTCGGAGAACGTGCTCCCGGTCTGCACGGACTCGGCCAGTGTGATAATTGTTTTCTTCATCACTAGATCGGATTCCTGACGGCCAAGCACAGTGAGTCCGCGCAACAGGGGCAGCCCAGAGTCGATCAGGGTGGCGAGTTGGCGGGTGAAAATCATCAACACTTTGCTCTTCACCTTGGCCCCGCCGGACGCACGGCCACCGCCCTTGGCCTTGCCTCTCCCCATGCTGCTTCGAACCACCCGCTTTATTTTCGAGGTGTCTCCTCTGCCCTCCTCAACCACTTGGGTGGGGTAGAGTTGACTGCGGCGCAATTGCGCGATGGCATCAGCTTCGCCCGGCGCATCAACGACGCCGGCTGTTTCCTGACCGTTTTGGTCCAAGGCGGTGTAATGAAATTTTGGCATGGCGCTGGGTCGTGATGAATATAGGAATTTGGTGGCTCAGACAAAGCTTACCGTTTTTGCCGCAAGATTGTCCACAGAGAAGATGAGTGGTTTTTTCATCGGAGAATGACGCGCAGGTCAGGTGTATTTCAAAACCTCTTCAATCGTGGTGTCTCCTTCGAAAATGTTACGCAGCCCGTCATCACGCAGGGTTATCATGCCCAGCTCAATCCCCTTCTGCCGGACCACCAGCGTGGGTGCCTTGCGGGTGATAAGCTCCCGGATGGGGTCGGTGATGTCAAGCAGTTCATAAATGCCCCGCCGTCCCTTGTAGCCGGAGTTCGAGCAGCTGGCACAGCCGGTGCCCGTGTAAAATTTCTTTTTCCCGATGTCGCTGGGCATCAGTCCAAGCTGGCTCAGCACCACAGGACTCGGATCATAGGGTGTGCGGCATTCCTTGCAGATCGTGCGCAACAGTCGCTGGGCGAGCACACCTTCAAGTGTAGCGGCAACCAAAAATGGCTCGACGCCCATGTCGATCAACCGTGTGACCGCACCAGCAGCGTCATTCGTGTGCAGCGTGCTCAATACCAGATGCCCCGTCAGCGAGGCCTGGATCGCGATCTGCGCCGTCTCTTTGTCACGCATCTCGCCCACCATGATGCGATCGGGATCCTGACGCAGGAATGCCCGTAACGCACGGGCGAAAGTAAGTCCGACCGCCTCATTCACGGGCACCTGCATGATACCATCGATCTCATACTCGACAGGATCCTCAGCAGTGAGCAGTTTGGAATCGATGGTGTTAATCTCCTTGAGCGCCGCATAGAGCGTCGTCGTCTTACCCGCCCCGGTGGGGCCGGTCACAATAAAAATACCATTCGGTTTGTGAATCGTTTCCTGGACATAGTCGAAAAGGTACTTCGGCAGGCCCAAGCCGCTCAGCGAGAGGTTGACCGAGGAACGGTCGAGCACGCGCAGCACCACGCTTTCGCCGTATTGCGTCGGCAATGAGGATACGCGCATGTCCACCGGGCGATTGTCCACCACGGTCATGATGCGCCCGTCTTGCGGGAGGCGGCGTTCCGCGATGTTCATGTTCGCCATCACCTTCACGCGGGAGATCACCGAGTTCGAAAGATGCACCGGTGGCGGTGCCATCTCATAAAGCGAGCCGTCCACGCGATAGCGAATTTTGAACTCGTGCTCGAAAGGCTCAAAGTGAATATCACTGGCCTTCTCCTTGATGGCCTGCCTCAGAACGATGTCCACAAACCGCACAATCGGTGCGCTGTTCGCCTCAATTTCCAGCCCCTTTGCGTCTCCGGCACCTTTGCTGGACGCACCCAGCTGATTGAGGATGTCTTCGATGCTCTCGATGCCGGTGCCGTAATGCTGGTCGAGAAGCGCCTGCACCTGCTCCTCGCGGGCCACCACAGGTATGATGCTCATCCCCAGACCGAATCGCAGATCCTCCACCGCTTGGGGATTGAGGGGATCCATCAAAGCGACATGAAGCCCCTCCGGCGTGATCTGCACGGGAAAGGCGCCATACAGGCGCGCCATGCCCGCCGGAATTTGCAGCAGCAATCCCGGAGCCGGCTCGAATACGGATAGATCAAAATATTCCGCTCCAATTTCGTCCGCCACCGCACCCCAAAACTCGTCCTGTCCCCGGAACAGGCCATACTCCACCACTATCTCCTGGATATTCTTGCCCGTCGTCTGCGCGTCGTGCATGATGTCCTCAGCCTGGCTGCTGTTAACGAGGCTGCGGTGCTTGAGCATGTCCACTACGGTCTGTGCTTGCATGAGAATTCGATAAAAATATTTGAATTAATAATCCCGAGTCAGTTGGCGTCGGACATGGTGGCCTCGATGACCTCTTCCGCAGTAGTCATGCCCGCGAGCACCTTGCGGATTCCATCCTCACGCATGGTTCGCATTCCCAGTTCACGGGCCCGTTTGCGCAAGGCGCTTCCTGAAAGTTGCTCGTTGATCATGCCGCGCACCTCGTCGTCAATCTTGAAAATCTCCACTAGGCTCATGCGGCCACGGTAACCTGAGTGACGGCATTTTGGACAACCCTTCGGCACTTTAATGGTTGCCGAATAAAGGGTGGAAGGATCCAGGTTCAGCGAACGAGACTCCTTCTCGGATTGCTGTCCGTCCTGTTTGCATTCGCCGCAAAGCTTGCGCACAAGTCGCTGCGCCTGGATCGCGCGGATCGACGACGCGATGAGGAATGGCTTGATGCCAATGTCAACCAGACGAGAGACGGCGCTGGGGGCATCATTGGTGTGCAAGGTGCTGAAGACAAGGTGACCCGTGAGTGAGGCGTTGATGGCAATGCTTGCCGTTTCCATGTCGCGGATTTCCCCGATCATGATGATGTTGGGCGCCTGGCGCAGCATGGCACGCAGCGCGGCCGCAAACGTCATGCCAATGTCCTCCTTGACCATCACCTGGTTGATGCCGGGAAGCTCGTATTCAACGGGATCTTCCACAGTGATGATCTTGCGGTCGGGACGGTTGATGTAATTGAGACAGGCATAGAGCGTCGTAGTCTTGCCGGAACCGGTCGGACCAGTGACCAGAATGATGCCGTCAGGCAGCGTAATGAGCTTCTCGAACACCTCTTGGTCGTCGGAAAGAAAACCCAAATCACTCAAGCCGAGCCGTAACGACGACTTGTCCAATATGCGCATGACCACGCTTTCTCCGTGCGTGGTGGGCACAATGCTGACGCGCAAATCGATATCCTTGTCCAAAGTCTTCATCTGAATGCGGCCGTCCTGCGGCACCCGCTTCTCATCGATGCTCATCGATCCCGTCATAATCTTGATGCGCGCAATGATAGAGGTATGAAGCTTTTTCGGGTGATGCTCCACATCGTGCATCACACCGTCAATGCGATAGCGGACGCGAAGTTCGCGCTCCATGGGCTCGATGTGGATGTCACTGGCCCGGTTCTTCACACCCTCCGTAAGCGTGTTATGCACCAGACGAATAATCGGCGCGTCACTGTCAGTGGTGGTGCCGACCACACCCTTGATGAATGTATCCGCCATCTCTTCGGCATTCCCATAAATCGCGGTGATAATCGAGCGCACCGCCCCTGGAGTGCTGCAAAGGATGTCAATGTCCGGCCCAATGACGTGCGGCAGAGCGTCGAGCGTTTCAAAATTGTTCGGATCGGTAATCGCCACCTGAAGCCGGCCATGTTCGTATCCCAGCGGAACAGCTTGAAAGCGACGGGCCACATCCTCGGGCACAACCACCTTGAATTCCGGTGACGGTGTGAAGCCCGTCAGGTCCACGAACTCCATGCCGAAACTCACCGCCATGGTGCGCGCCACATCCTCCTCGTTGACAACGCCTGACTTGATAAGCCCCTCGACCATCGTCTCGTTAGGCTTCTTGGTCACCTTCGCATGATTGAGGTCCTTCTCCGTGACAAGACCCGCCTCGGTCAAAAGCTGGATCAAATAATCTTCGTGTGAATACATGAATTTACGGAAAAATCTGCGTGTGGGAAATAATCGGAAATCCCCTGTCGAGCTTGGCAGATTAACAAAGGCGTGCAAACCCTGTCAACTCTGCGAGAGAAATATGGTTAAATTGTAAATTATAGCTTGCGACCCGCACGTTCCCTGTCAGCGCATCCGCCACGCCCATCATGAACCCGCTCTCTATCCTCACCGTTGTCGCAGTCCTCATCTTATCGATTCCCCAAGCCCGCGCCCACGAAGCTGCGCAGCAGATGGCCGATGTCGCCAACGCCTACATCAGCACACTCTCCGCTGATCAGAAGTCTAAAACCATGTTTGATTTCTCTGACGATGAACGCGAAAACTGGCACTTCATCCCCCGCGAGCGCAAAGGACTCGCCCTGCGGGAGATGACCCCGGAACAGAGGTTGCTCGGCCACGCCCTGCTCAATACCGGACTGGGCAACCGCGGCCAACTCATGGCCTCGACCATCATGAGCCTGGAGGAAGTCCTCTACCAGATCGAGGGCGACGCCGATCCATCCAGGCGTGAAGTCACTCGCGAGAGGCGAAATCCGGAAAAATACTACATCAGCATTTTCGGCAACCCAGCCATGAATGGTGCCTGGGGCTGGCGCGTTGAAGGCCATCACCTCTCCCTGAATTTCACCATCAAGGACGGCACATTGCTCCGTGCCACACCCAGCTTTTTCGGCTCGAACCCCGGCGAAGTCCGCGCCGGTCAGCGCACCGGCACACGAATCCTTGCCATTGAAGAAGATCTCGGACGCGCTTTCGCCAAATCACTCTCTGCCGACCAGTGGAAAAAAGCGCTTGTCGATATCACCGCACCCAAGGAGATGATCACCGAGGCGAAGCATCACATTGATCCTCTCAGCCCCACTGGAATAAGCGAGACCGATTTGAAACCGGAGCAAAAAAACGCCTTGCGCCAGATCATCCACGAATACCTCTTCCGTGTGCGCCCCGAGATCGCAGAAGAACGCTGGCAGCAAGTTGAATCAGGTGGCCCTGTCAACTTTGCCTGGGCGGGCGATCTCGAGAAAGGCAGGCCTCATTACTACCGCGTGCAGGGCGCATCCTTCCTCCTCGAATACGACAACACCCAGAATGACGCCAACCACATCCACACCGTCTGGCGCGATTTTGCAGGTGACTTCGGCAGCGACATTCTCGGTGCCCACGTAAAAGCTGATCACAACTAAGCCCCCTTCCAGTCACTTTCCACGGAGTTGCTTCATATACTCCGCTCCCGGTTCCGGCATGAGCTTGAGCTTGTCCTCGGCGCCACCCATAAAACCCTGGAACAATTGCTCCAGCCTGTCCACCGGCAGATCAAAGAACCAGGCTGCCGCAGCGCTTCCTGGATTACCATGCCACTCGAGCGTAAACGTGAATAATCGCTGGCGGCGGCGCGTGGTCTGCCCCTTGGCCGTGAGCATGCCGTCACTCTTGCGCGTGTGCAGCGTTTCGAAATCGCGGGATTTTTCGTTTGGTTTCGGATTCACTTCATAGGGCAGTGGATCATAGGGCTTCCAGGCTGGTGAATTCTCCGCCTCCATCAATCCGAGACGAATATCATTCGCATCAAAATTCTGCGCGGTGCTGAAGTCATGCTGTTTCAGTACGCAGATGACTTTCATTTTGTCACTGTTCTGCGGGTCCGCGTTGTCGGCACGGTAACCCACGACGTATTCCCACGCACCCACATGAAACTGCTCAGTCTTATCCTCGTCCCCCAGGCGCGGTGCAAACAAAGGGCTGCCGAACTGCGCAACGATCTGTGTCCGGGAACTTCCCAAAAGGTCCTGCGCCATGGCAGCATCAACACAAGACAGACCCCATAACACCATGAATCGAAACATGACCAGCAGTGATGGAAAATTGTTTGTCATGTTCCGTTATACAACCAGTCGCTCGAATAAATGTCAAGCTCGCATGCCCGACACTGTTTCTATTAATCCGGCATGTGGATAGCGCACACCGCTCACTGGTTAAAGTCAATGCAAACGCATGTCCTATCATGGTGCCGGATTAATAATAACACAATAAATCGTATGCTGCTTATGGCGCTTCAGGTAATTAATGCTACATTCTGCCCCCATGAAAAACATCCGCTCAATCGCCAGCATCATGATCATCATCGGTTCAGTGCTGGTCCAAATTTCCTACAAACTCCTTTCGGATACAGCTTCTGACAATCAATTCCGGCACGGGCTGATTCAAAATCTCCTGCCGGCGATGGCCGGCCTGATTCTCATCCATAATGGCGTCAAGGGACTCCTCCATTCACCTGGTCAGTCCAATTAAGATAATTCAAATCTGATGTCGGCAGCCAGTTATCGCCATGGCCCGATTTTGAAACTAATCTCGCAGACGGACAAACCTTTTTCCTGCGACCCCTCCAGATTGTGCTACGGCCAGGATCTAATTCATTGATGACCGGCTACGAACAGCTTCAGACAAATCTTCGATCCCAGCCGCTCCGCTGGCTGGTCACGGGCGGCGCAGGATTCATCGGCTCCCACCTCGTTGAACAATTGCTTTCGCTCGGCCAGCGTGTCCGCGTGCTCGACGACTTCTCCTTCGGGCACCGCCGCAACCTCGATGCCGCAGCTACGACGAACCATCATTCACTGGAAGTCATCGAAGGCAACGTCGCTGACTCAATAGTTTGCGCACACGCCGTCGCCAACGTGGATCATGTCATCCATCTCGCCGCGCTAGGCAGCGTTCCGCTATCGTTGGAGAAACCAGATCTGTGCCATGCCAGCAATACCACCGGGACGCTGAACATCTTCATCGCCGCGCACACCGCCGGCATCAAAGCACTCTCCTACGCCAGCAGCAGCGCTGTTTATGGCGATGACACCCTGCCCTACAAACGCGAGGACTCCATCGGACAATGTCTCTCCCCTTACGCCGCGAGCAAACGCATGAACGAGATTCACGCGCAGACCTGGCGCACCTGCTTCGGTCTCCGCGCCACCGGCCTGCGTTTCTTCAATGTCTTCGGCCCGCGCCAGGACCCAAATGGCGCCTACGCCGCCGTGATCCCTCAGTGGATCGCCGCCATGAAACAAGGCCAGGATGTTTTTATCAACGGCGATGGCGCAAACACCCGCGACTTCTGCTTCGTGCGCGACATCGTGCAGGCCTTGCTTCTGGCCGCCACGACGGAAAACGAATCCGCAGCCGGCGAAGTCTTCAACGTCGGCCTCGGCAAAGGCACCAGCCTCAATGATCTCTTTGTAACGCTTAAAACACTCGTTGAAGAATCCACTGGCCAGACTGTCGCACCAGCCATCTATCGCGACTTCCGTCCGGGCGACATCCGTCACTCCTGCGCCGACGCCTCCAGGATCCAGCGCGTCCTCGGATTCTTCCCGCAGCACACCGTCATGGACGGCCTGCGCGGAACCGTTGCTGCGTTTTGACTTAACTCCTAACTCATCACATTTTCAATGAACAGCATGACAGGCTTTGGCCACGGCGAAGCAGTTGCGGATGGCGTGATCTGGCGCGTGGAACTCAGTTCCGTGAACCGCAAGGCGCTGGAACTTGTCGTGCATCTGCCGCGCGATGTGGCGGATCTGGAGACGCCCCTGCGAAATCGTCTCGCAGAAAAACTTTCCCGCGGCCGCGTCCAATGCAACATCACCGCCGACCGCGGCTCGGGCACCAGCACCACACTGCGCCTCGATGAATCGCTGGCTAAACAATACGCAGAACATCTGCATAAGCTCGGATTCAGAAAAGACATCTCCGACCCCACTCGCTGGCCTGGCGTCTTTACGCTGGAACAAACCGGGATTTCCATCGACCTCGCCCAGCCCGTCATTGAAAAATCCGTGAATGCAGCGCTCGTTCAACTGCTGGCCATGCGGCAGACCGAAGGCTCCAATTTGAAGGCTGACATCAGCGCGCGTCTCGATGCCCTGACTGCGATGCTCCAGTCTGCCCGCGAATCGTCACCGCAAATCGTCGAGCGCTACCGCGCGACGCTAAGTCAACGCCTCGCGGATGCAGGACTGCCGCTACCGCTCGACGACGAGCGTCTCCTGAAGGAGATCGTCATCTTTGCCGATCGCTGCGACATCAGCGAGGAGTTAACCCGGACGGAAAGCCACATCGCGCAGTTCCGTCAATACATGGACTCAGGTGAACCCGCAGGCCGGGCTCTCGATTTCCTCTGCCAGGAACTTTCCCGCGAATGGAACACCATGGGCAGTAAAGCCAATGACGCCGCGCTCGCCCAGACCGTGGTGCGCGCCAAGACAGAACTGGAAAAAATTCGTGAACAGGTGCAGAACATCGAGTGAACTCCGCATCAAGGGGTGCGGCTCAAATGAATGGCGCGCAATTTCCTGGCTCATTCTCCATTCACCATTGGACATTCCTCAAAAATTCATCATTCATCATTCGTAATTTCAAATGTCCTCTCCCGCCTTCCCCACCCGCCGTCTTGGCGTCCTGCTGGTTGTCTCCGGCCCCTCCGGCTCCGGCAAGACCACCCTCTGCCGCCAGCTGGCGGACGCAGGCGAAGTTGTCTATTCCGTCTCCGCCACCACCCGCCCGGCGAGGCCCGGTGAAGTCCATGGCCGCGACTATTTCTTTTTCTCCGAACCGGAGTTTGAGATGAAACTCGCGCAGGGCGAATTTTTCGAGCACGCGCGCGTCCACGGTAATCTCTACGGCACGCTGAAAAGCTTCGTAAAACAAAACCTCGAGAACGGCATAGATGTGGTCATGGACATCGACGTCGACGGTGCCGCTCAGATTCGCGCCTGCGACGACGAACTCGTGCGCCGCTGCCACGCCGACGTCTTCATCCTGCCGCCCGGCGTGGAATCATTGAAGGAGCGCCTCGCCAACCGTGGCACCGAGGACGGCGAGACTCTCGACCTGCGCCTGAAAAACGCGCTCACTGAAATCGCCCACTGGCCAGAGTATCACTACGCCCTCGTCAGTGGATCACGCGCAGAAGATTTGGAAAGGTTCCGCTCGCTGCTGCTATCGGAGAGGATGCGGGTGGGGAGGCAGATTTAGTTTTCTGCGTCTTGATTGGATTTCGCAAGGGCCATGGGCATTCCACTGTTACTTTCCCTCTTTATCACGGTTTCCATGCCATTCGCCATTTGGAATTCATGCTTAGCGATCCGTTGTTCCGCCGGACTTGATCGAAGCAAAAACATCGTCAAGTTACTGTTCTACATAATCCTGTTCATGTTGCTTGGCCTATGGGACGGCTGGCGACTGCTTAATATTTTACTCGATAAAAATTAGAGCGCCTCACATCAAGCTTCCGACCTGTGCTGAATTTCCGTGACCCGGCGGGTCAAGAGAAAATAGCCGGTGGTGAAGCAACGCGAAACCACCGGTTCACCGCATTCATTGCCCAGCGCCCTGGCAAGGGCGCGAGAAACCACCGCCACACTCACCATAAATATTTCTCGTCATATTTAATCCCGCATTTCTCCAAAAACTCCCGGTATTCCTCCTGAAACGTCCGGGTGCGGTGATGCTCCTCCTGATTCAACACATACTTCCGCACATCCTCGATCTGCGAGGGGCTCACCGCGATGGCGGCATATCCCTCCTGCCAGGCGAATCCCGGGACGGCCATCTTCTCATGAACCCACCGTGATGATTCACTCTTCAATTCACGCAATACATCCGCGATCGCGTGGGTAGCCTTCAGGCCGACGAGCAAATGCACATGGTCGGAGACGCCGCCCACCGCCATCGGGACGCCGTTCATTCCCTTGATGACGCCGCCCATGTATTGGTGGAGGCGGTCGCGCCATGAGGGGGCGATCCATGTTTCACGGTGCTTCGTGCTGAAAATCAGATGATAATTCAGGCTGAGGTGGGTCGAGGGCATGGCGGACGTTTCTCACGCTCCTATCGGAGCGCCAGCGGATGTTTCTCTGTGACCGGTGGTTCCGCTGCGCTGCACCACCGGCTAAGTTCTTTTGCCCCTCCGGGGCACGGAAATGTCTGCGGCAGACTACTTATTCTTCTCTCCCCACGCCTTCACGAACTCGATGTTCTGTTTCACATCGCCGACGTTATCATCCCACTTATTTTCGTATTCGACTGAGATGTTGCCCTTAAATCCCTGCGCTTTGAGCTCAGCCAGACAGCCGGCGATGTCGGTGATTCCAGTGCCGTAAATCTGATCCGGAAGCTGCTTGCCGATCGCCGCGCGATCCTTCAAATGGACGCTGATGATGCGGCCCTTGAGGATTTTCAGACAATCGATGGCCACCAAACCGCTGGTCTGCCAGTGACCGGTGTCGGCGCAGGCACCCATGCGCGGGTCGCGATTCTTCACCAGTGCCGCGACGAAATTTGGATCCCACAACTGATAGCTGCGGTCCAGCGCACGCTTCGCGTGCTCATGATAGCCAACGCAGATGTCGAACTCCTTGATCAACTTTTCAATGATGTCGATGTGCTTCACGTCTTCGGTCGTGATGCCGTAAACCCCAAGCTTCTTGCCAAACTCAAAAATTTGCTTCCAGTCCGCCTCGTCCTTGCCACCGACCACGCCATAGTTAACGGCCTTGACGTTGTGCTGCGCCAGCTTTGCCTGAAGCGCGACGAAGTTCTCGTCGCTCATCGTATGATGCAACTTCCTGTCGGGATGCTCCTTGCTCAGCCTCTGCCCTGGAAAAAACTCAATGCACTTGGCCCCAGCCTGCTCGGCCTTCTCAATGGCCTCAAACGCAGTGAAACGATTGAAGGTGTAGGCTTGCGGTCCGACAGCGAAGCCGCCCTGCTTGACCCTGTCAGGGATAATGTTCTCGGCGCGAACGGCCGTCACAAGTGCGAGCACGGCGGTCATAGATAGAATTGAGCATTTCATGATGGTAGACTGCATCATGCTCCGACCCACTTGTCAACAATCGGCATGACAACCGAAATACTGGAAACCGCAGGGGCGCAAGGCACTGAAAAAGATGTCAGAAGTCCTCACGCCGGCTGCTACTTTCCTAACTGCCGGGCTATTACAGCGTCGATCGGATTCCAGTCGTCGGTCAGCGCTTCGCGCGGCGCGGGCAGAAAGGCTGGTGACACCCGGGCACCAGTGAGCCGGCCCTGCCATGAACTTGGTGCGTAGAACCGATCCTCCAGCCACGGCTTCCATGACTTGAGCGAGGCCAACAGGATCACGTTCTGCGATTCGTGACGCGCATTTTCCGCAAAGACCTCAACATTCGGAAACACCTGGCGCAGCGTGGCCAGGATGTGCCCCAGCAGTGCGGCGCGATCACCCTCGACGGCGCTGATGACGTTCATGAGAAAAACACCATCGGCAGACAAATGCGACTTCACCTGTGTAAAAAACTCACGCGTAACAAGATGAGCCGGTATGTGCCGCACGCCATTGTAGGCGTCGCCGAAAATCAGATCGTACTTCTCACCGCCGCGCTGAAGGAAGCGGCGCGCATCATCCGCGTGTGCGTGAATGTTCTGGAATTCATCCAGCTTGAAAAACTTCCGCCCGACCTCGATCACCGCAGGATCGATCTCAACCACGTCCACGTTCACTCCGGCTCCGAGTCGCGCAACCTGCTCAGGCATGCCGAACGCGCCTGCCCCAATGAACAGCGCGCGCTGAATTTTCAGCCCGTCGTTCAACCGCGCGAGTTGCCAGAAACGCTGGTAGTCGAGAACAAGATCGCCGTTCTCCATCATGCCGCCCTCCAGCGTGGAGTCGAGCTTGAGCCGTCGGTCCCAGCCCGCAGGCGTGTCACACTGGAGCACTTCGATCTGATGATAAAACGACTGGCTGTGGAATCTGACCGTCTTGTCCATCACCACCTCCGCAGGTAACGCGCTCGCGGCGGCGAGCAATCCCACCAGCATTGGAGCCATTTGGGACCGTAGTGATTTGCGCGCCAACCAAAATGCCAGCAGCGCGAGTAGAAGCAGCACGATACCGGCGCCCAGAAATATCGTTTTCACGCCGAAGGCCGACAGCAGCACAAAGCCCGATAAAAAAGTGCCGGCAAAACTTCCGAGCGATCCGAGCATGCTGATCGTGCCCGCGGCCCGGCCAACGTGTTCGTCGTGTCCGGCCAGACTGTAGAATCGCACCGACGCCGGCGAAACGGCACCGAGCAAAATTCCCGGCAGCGCGAAGAGAAACAGTGAGATGACAACGGGCCCCGAGATGAGCCCTGAATCCTTGAGCGAGTCCGCCATCATTGAATTCAAGAAGGGAATCAGCATCGTAAACGCCGCCGCGCCCGAGAGCAGCCAGCCAAGCAATTCCATTCGTTTCATTTTGTCCGCCAGCACTCCGCCAAGATAGCCCCCGACACTGAAGGCAATAAGGATCACGCCGATAAGCGCGGTCCATGTGTAAAGGCTGTTGCCGAAATTCGGTGCCAGCAGGCGATTGGCGCTGATTTCGATCACCATGATGGCCGCGCCGGCAACAAAGCAGACCAACCCGAGCAGAGCACGGATGAAACGGTGCGGAGCGGCAAGAGGCTCCGGTCGGGCTTTGGGGGTATTCGGTGCTGACCTGGACATCAGGATTCTTCTAGAGAAGTCCATCCCATATCCCATGGCTTGCGGTCATGCCAGCCGATTTCATACACCCGGCCGCCACATTGTCGCATTACATTGAGATGAGATCTACCGGCTCACGTGCCAGTGAACCGAATTCAGCTTGACGCCATTCCCGAGTGCTGAGACCTGTTGCGCGATGAAATCGCGCCGCGGCCTGCTGCTATTTGTGGTGCTTTTTTCGCTCTACTGGGCCGTCATGCCGCAAACGCCGGACGTCGGACTGGACGCCGCATGGCCAAAAGTAGTGTCGCGTGGTTTAAGCAGCGGTAAACAATTCGGCCGCGATATTGTGTTCACCTACGGCCCGCTTGGCGCAATTGTGTCTCCGCTTGCGGACGGACATCTGATTGGAACAAAAATCGCCCTGCACCTTGGCCTCTGCGCATTAGTCGCTGCAGTATCTTGGATGAGCTGGAGGGCGATGCCGAGAGAAGAGGGAATCGTCTTTCTCTCGGCCCTGGTGCTTTGCCCCATGGCTCCCATAGCCCCATTGGAAGGATTGCTGGTGGTTGGCATGACAGCCATCGCGCTGCTCGGGTCGAGATGCACTGCCAGACGCGAGGGATGGCTTCTGGTGGTGTTATGTCTCCTGATCACCATCCCTGCGGCGCTCAGCAAATTCACCCTCACGGTGGTCTCGATAGGAATGGTGCTGGCCACTGTGGCCGCCCTATGGGGTGCGGGGCATGGTATTGCCGCAGCCACCATGGCAGTGGTCTGGTGGCCGGGGATGCTGGCTGCTGGGATGATGGCGGGGCAGAAACGTGGAGCGGTGCAGAGCTATATCCGCTGGGGGTGGGAAGTGTCCCGGGGCTATGCACAAATGTCGCTTCCCGCCGATCCTGGTTCGCTGGCACAGGGACTGATCATTCTGTCCGGGGGCTTCTTTCTCATCTTGTGGGGTGCATGGCGTCTTGGAAAAACGCTTCCGTCCCTCCGTGCACGCCTTGGAACCTGGGCCGGCTTGTCAGCCGTGTTGCTGGCGCTGTTTCTTTTTTGGAAGCATGGGTTCACACGTGCCGATGGACATGTGCGGATCTTCTTCTGTTTTGCCCCGGTCATTCTTCAATTGCCAGCTTTGCTGCCGCACGCCATCTGGCGGCGGCATGTGCTCGCCTGCGCAGGGACTGTCGCGCTGTTTGCCAGCATGGGCGAAGCTCCCGCCTCCAACCAGCGGCCGCCGGGCAACCTTCCCGGCGGCATCGCGACGCGCATTGCCGGAAACTGGAATTATCTACTACACCGGCAACGCAATGAGAAAGAATCGGCAAAAGCCTGGAAATTGGCGGCCGCGAATGTGGCTTTGCCCGCGCTCGCAGCCATCACGCGAGATGAGCCGGTCGATTTTCTGGGGGCGCATCTGGATTACATTTTCGCCAGCAGGATGAAATACCAGGGACGCCCGATTTTTCAGAGCTACACGGCCATCACTGGGCCGCTGGCCCGGCTCAACGCCGAATACTTTTCCTCCAAACGCGCGCCCCGCTGGCTGCTCTGCTCGCTTTCGTCCATGGGACTCGATGGCCATTTCCCGGGCAGCGAAGATGCTCTCGCCTTCTGGAAGGTGCTGCACGATTACGACTTCAAGGCCGAGGAAAATAACATTCTGCTTTTGGAAAAAATGCGAGGTGACGCTCCAGACCCCGAACTCGCGCCAGTGCTGTTCGAAGGAATCTTACAGCTGGGAAACGCCGTCCCCATTCCTGCTGTGAAGGAGGGATGTCTTTGGTTTCAGGCCAGGATCACTTGGAATCTCACGGGAAAAATTCGGTCCGGCATCTACCAACAGCCGCCCATTTGGATGCACCTGAAGACCGCTGATGGACAAGTTGAGAAGTTTCGCTTCCTGCCCGATGCAGCAGAAGCCGGATTCTTGATTCACCCTTGCCTGCGCCACAACGATGACGTCCGTGGCACCCTCACCGGGCAAAGCGCGATGATACCAGCCGTCGTTGAAATCACCATTCAGCCAGCCGCAGAAATCGCGGGGTATATCAATCCGGAGTTCACCTGTCGCATACGCCGCCTGCCGCCGCTTCGCCCCTGAAAGGGCGTCACCGGCTCACTCTTCGTCGGTATAGAAGACGAGGCTGACAATTTTCCATCCCGCATCAACGCGGCGCAGCGTGAAAAAATCGGTTCCACGTTCTTCCTTGGTGCCCTTGTTTAAGACCCAGGTCACAACGGCTTGCGCGACTTTTGTGTCGCCTTGGATCTTCATTTCCAATGGGCGCTCGGTCATGGGAGACTCGCTCTGCTCATGCGCGAGCCTTTGACCATGCAAAAAATCCACCGTGCCCTCACTGACAATCTCGCCGCCCTTCTCGACAAACAGGATGCGCGCCTGCGAATCGAAGCACGCGCCGTAGCCTGCCATGTCGCGCTTCGACCAGGTCTCAAAGTATCGGTTCAGGAAAGCACGGATCGCCGCGTCATCAGGATGCTCGCCGGACTTGGGCGAGCAAGCAGACAGGCTGATCACCAGCAGCACGATCCATGATGAAATCAACCGCTGGACTGCACAGAGACTTTTCAATCCCGCTCTCACTTTTCCATCATCTGTCATTTGTCATTTTCCCTGCTCCGGCCAGTTGATGAAATCGCCCTCGGGCTGTTCCTCGCCCAGGCCCATCAAGCCCAGCAATCGGTTCAAATCATCCACGCCATAGTATTCTAATTCAACGCGGCCCTTCTTTTCACCGTGATGCACGGCAGCTGCGGTGGCAAAATATCGCGTGAGCTTCTGCTCGATGGCGCGCAGGGCTTGCTGGAGGTCCGCGCCAGCCGCAGGCAGTTGCGCCTTGGGCTTCGGAGGATTTAAGATGTGCCCGACCAGTTTTTCCGCGCCGCGCACGGTGAGTCCCTTGGCGATGATCTGATCGGCGGCGGACTCGATGTCAGTCTTCGATTTAAGCGAGAGTAAAACCTTCGCGTGACCGGTGCTCAGTTTGCCGTCGCGCACGCGCTGCTGCACAACGGCAGGCAGTTCCAGCAGTCGGATGGCATTGGCCACGGTCGCTCGGTTCTTGCCAACTCTTTGAGCGATGTCTTCCTGCCGCAAATTGAATTCCTTCGCCAACCGCTGGTAGGCCTGCGCCTCCTCGATGGCATTCAGACCTTCGCGCTGGAGGTTCTCGATGAGCGCCATCTCCAGCACATCCTTGTCACTGGCCTCGCGTACGATGACAGGAATTTCGCTCAAGCCCAGCTCGCGGGACGCGCGCCAGCGACGCTCACCGGCGATGAGTTCGTGTTTCCCGTGGCGCAGGCGCACGATGAGCGGCTGGATGATGCCATGCTCGCGAATGGAATCCATCAATTCGGTGAGCTGATCGCCCGCGAAATCTTTGCGAGGCTGGAGCGGGCTGGCCACGACGTCAGAGAGCGGGACCTTGCGCACAGCCTCACCCGGCGGAAGGGCGCTGGCTGGCGTCTGTGCAATATTCGGAACACCAACTCCCGCAGACGCGCTGCCCGCAGGTCTGCCGATCAATGCTCCGAGTCCTTTGCCGAGTGCTGGTTTAGCCGTTGCCATAGGCGGCGGAGCCTAGTGCCCGTTGCGGAAAACTCAAACTCCAAACTTTAAATGTCAAACCGACTCACTTTCAAAGCCATCATGGCCGACGCCGTGCAGTCAGATTTGACCGTAGAAGCTTTCACACGACTCGCATAGGCAGTGTCGAATGACCTGCAAGCCTTTATGTTACCTAGAGTGATGTGCTGAAAGTTGTCGGGGGTCGAATTGAGGTTTTTGCACGACCTTGTTTGCCCTTTTCTCTCAAAGTGAGTTTGACGGTTCAAACTGCGTGTCTCACACTGCGGCGACATCATCAGGAAAGTCGCATCTCTACCGAATTTGTTTCCGAACATGACCCAGCGCACGCGTCTGTCAGGGCTTCAGAAGGTTGACCGGGACAAACGCCGAAGGATTTGGAGGCGTTTGAGATGCAGCGAAGATGCACCCACAGGGTGAGTCTGCGAGTGGAGCAGACGAATCAACCACATTCGAGGCGGGCATGGCGTTGGGGTGTTGAGTTGGAAGTAGGCGAACTTGGCTCCGTCAACAGTGTCACAGGTTCTTGAAAAAAGCATCAGCCACAAGTGTGAAAGCGCAGGCCGGCAGGACTTCCAAGAGCCTATTCAACATAGGAGCTTTCATGGCCGAGCAGCTTTTTTGATTTCATTTTTTCAAGTGGGTTGGCACGGCCAATGCCATTGGTTGGCTCGTGGGTTCTATTGGCGGCGCAAATATTGTTTGTTGGGATGTGCCCCGAATGGCACTAACTTAAGCATCATTACGCGGCCTTGGCACGGTGTTTTGGCGGGGCTGGTTCGCGGCGAAATTCGGCGCGCGGTCGCGTGAGCAATGAATACGAGTCCC
>VFKE01000167.1 GCA_009885695.1 Verrucomicrobiota bacterium
AATGCCTTTCTTCAAAAGGGACAAGTGGACGGGGCTATTATCCATTTCCAGAAAGCTCTGGAACTCAAGCCGGATTACACCCTGGCTCATGTGAATCTCGGCATCGCGCTGCTTCAGTCGGGACGGGTGGATGAGGCGATGACCCATTACGAACTTGCCATCAAGTCCAACCCCATGGAAATGGGTGCCCTCAATAACCTGGCCTGGATCATGGCCACCAGTCTTGAACCAACGCGGCGAAATGGTGCGAGGGCACTGGACCTGGCTCAGCAGGCCAGTCAACTTTCCGGCGGCAACCATCCCATCGTTCTCCACACCCTGGCCGCCGCCTATGCCGAGTGCGGCGGCTTTGCCGAGGCGGAGGATGCTGCCGAACGGGCTCTGGTTCTGGCGAACGCCCAAGGCAACACGGTGCTGGCTGATGCCATTCGGAATGCGCGCACCCTTTATCAGTCAGGCAAACCTTTGCGGGACATACTTCGTCCATGAATCGCAAGAAAGCCATCCGGAGCAGGAAAGTTCGCCCGCTCAAACAGTCTGGCGGGGCTGGGTCCGTCTGGCGAAGAACATTGCCATTGTTCCTCATCGGAATGGCGGGTCTGCTTGTGTATTCCAACAGTTTTCGCGGGCCCTTTGTTTTTGATGATGTCCCTGCCATCAGGGACAATCCGACGATCCAGCATCTGTCCCACTTGAGACGGGTTCTGTTTCCAGAGAAAGGGGCCATTGAGAGGGGCGCCACCGTGGAAGGCCGGCCCTTGCTGAACCTGAGTTTTACTCTCAACCATGCTGCGGGCGGATTGGAGGTGCGGGGTTATCATGCGGCGAACCTTTTGATTCATGTGCTCGCAGGGTTGACCCTTTACGGGATCGTGCGCCAGACACTATTGCGGGTCAAGCCTCCGGGGCGCATGGGATCGGGGTCCGCGAAGTGGCTGGCGCTGGTGATGGCGCTGCTCTGGGTGGTGCATCCGCTGCAAACGGAATCGGTGACCTACATCGTGCAGCGCGCGGAATCACTGGTAGGCTTGCTCTATTTGCTCACGCTGTATTGTTTCATTCGTGGAGTAG
>VFKE01000083.1 GCA_009885695.1 Verrucomicrobiota bacterium
GAACGCAGACATGCCGCGCAGTTGGCGGACGCAATCAAGGCCGAGGCGCGCATACAGATGCAGGATGACTTCCGTGTCCGTGCGCGTGCGAAAGACGACGCCGGTTTTTTCAAGTCCGGCGCGCAGTTCAAGAAAGTTGTAGATTTCACCATTGAACGTGATCGTGAAGCGGCCATCCGCGCTGTGCATCGGTTGATGGCCGGCGGGACTGAGGTCGAGAATGGAGAGCCGCGCGTGGGCGAGTCGGACCGTGCCGCTTGAGTTGTACCACAAGCCCTCGTCATCCGGCCCGCGATGCTTGAGTGCCCGGAGCATGGCATTGATCTGCCGCTCGCCCTGGGTGGCGAGAGTGTCAGCTCCGAGGATGCCTGCGATGCCGCACATGAGGGAATGAATGAGCCAGGCCAGCTAAACAAAGAACGTCAATCCAGCCAGTTCCATGCCGGGATCACGCGTATGTGGTGCCCTTGTTCCGTAAGGGCATCCTCTTGGTCCAGGGTGATGACCAGCAACTCGCGGCCATTTTTCTTTGCACTGCCAGGAAGCGCGGCGGCCTGAATGAGCCCTCGCAGTTCACGCTGACGGTTCTCCGGGGTCAGGTGCGCACAACATTGTATCGCTAATTCGGGGGTGACAAAATCACATTCCCACTCGTGAGGAGCAGTGGCGAAAGTGGGCGAAGCTCCCCTGCGGCGCAGTGTCAGTAAAACAGCGTTTTCCAGCTTGCGACCGAGATCGGGCGTCGGATTCGGGCTGTTCGCGGCGGCGAGGCCGTTGTCCACCGCATAATATTTTGGCGGACTGGTGACGCGCTGCTTAAACGACGGGCTGTAGCGCGGCAGTGTCAGCATGAGCCACGCGTCCTGGAGATATTCCGCCATGCGTCCGGTCTGCGCGACGGAAGGAAGGCCCAACCCTTTAGAAAGTGCCTGCAATGACAACGGCTGTCCCTGATGGGCGAGAAGATGCAACGCGAGCGTCATCAACGGCCGCGCCGTGCGCAGGGAATGCCGCGTAACGATGTCACGGTGAACCACGTCTCGGAGCAGTTCACGGAGCAACGTGGCACCCTGATCCGGCGCAACGCCCAGCGCAGCGGCAAATCCTCCGCGCATCAAGTAATCCACGAGCGCAGCAGCCCCGGATTTTTGTTTGGTATACTCCAGGAACTCTTGGAATGAAAATGGATAGACCGCATGAGACAGGTGCCTCCCCGTCAGCTTTGATCCCATCTCGCGCCCCAGCAGGCTCGCATTGGATCCCGTCAGGCAGACAAGTCGACCCGAGTCCAGCAACGCCCGGACCAACCGCTGCCACTCCGGCACCTCCTGAATCTCGTCGAGATAGACAGCTGCCCTGGAGTGATCCGCATCAAGGACGGAAATGATGGTGGCGAAATCTTCCGGGCCCAGACCATACAGGCGTGTGTCTTCCAAATTGATGGTTACCGAAGGCCCTTTGATTCCCCGACGTATTTGGCCCTGCAGCGTGCTCTTGCCACAACGGCGCACCCCAGTGAGCACCAAAGCATGAGAGGCCGGGCTGGTCTTCCATTTCGGACGGATGCGTCTCGTGACCTCACGTTTCGCAATATTTCCGTCTGCCGGCGCAGCCAGAACAGACCTTAATGTTTCTCGCAGCAACATACCGTTATACTTTCACGAGAAACACTAGTGTGCAACTGTAGTGAACAAAAAACGGCACCTCAATCCTCCCGGCCGGGTGTGTTGCCATCGCCCCGCTGGCTGCGATCTGGAGCGCGCGGAGCATGGTGCTCATCTGCCGCTCGCCCTGAGTGGCAAAAGTTTCAGGTTCGAGGATGCCTGCGATGCCGCACATGAGGGAATACAAAGTAGTCCGCGAGTCCCTTCGCGACTGCGGAGTGAGCTTCCATCTTTCCCGCGTTCTTACGAACGCGGCTACGAAATTTCTTTAACCCGATCCAGAGCATTTTTATAAAGGACGTAGCCGCATCTCGTAAGAGTGCGGGAAGAAGCCACGGCAGCAAACGAAGTCTGCCTATTCCCCGCGTTTTCGCTTCGCGACTGCGGAGTGAGCTTCCATCTTTCCCGCGTTCTTACGAACGCGGCTACGAAATTTCTTTAAACCGCTCTCGCTATCGACTATTCACTTTCAGCTCCGTTTTTAGGGTTACTTTCTCAGTGTCGTGATGAGAAATGATCCCTGCTCGCAGGTGTTGGTGATGAAACGGCTGAAGGCGTTCGGGGTCAGGTTCATCAACGCATCCTTGAATTTCGATGCTGGCAGGGGAAATATTTCGGATTTTTGCCCCTTGATGATGAGGCTGTCGAGAGCGAATCCCACGCTGCTGACAAGGTCAGTCCATTCTTTTTTGGAATAGAAACGGGCGATGGCTCCATCCGTATGGAGCTGCACCAGTTCATGCACCGAGCGGGTTTTCAAAAATCCACCCTGAAGAATCCCGCGGAAGAAGGCGGTGGTGATGTAATAATAGAGAAAGCTGCGATGATAGACCATGACGGTGGCGGTTCCGCCGGGACGCAGCACACGGTTCATCTCGGCAAGGATCCTGCCTGTGTTCGCCGAATGATGAATCACCCCCCAGGTCCAGATGAAATCAAATGAAGCATCGGGGAATTCGAGTTTCTCGGCGTCCATCTGCCGGATGTCCCCCTTCAAGCCAAAAACTTCAAAGCGCTTGCGCGTGCTGTTGACCGCGTAATCCGTGAGGTCGATGCCGGTATAGCTTTTGCAATGCGGAGCGAGCAACTGGGCGTGGCTTCCATTGCCGACCCCGATTTCCAGCACGTCCATCTGCGGCAGCCTGGAGAAAGGCACGATTTGATCGAAGGGCCGTTCCTTCGGAGGCATGTAACGCGCAGAGTCGAAGAAGAAGCGCCGGTTGATCTCTTCATAAAACTCACGGGAAAATTCAGGGGCGGAAATCTTGTCGCCCCAATCGTATCGCATCGGGTTTTTCTGCCACCAGGCGCGGTTTTGCCCCTGCCATTCTGCCTGCTTTTGCTCGTCCGGCAGTTCGGTCGGAGTCACAAAGCCACGGGGGAGTTTTTGGTTGTCGTCCATTGCTAGGTTGTGTGAAATGAGTGGGCAGGGAATATTTGGATTACGAAAACTGATTTACCCTAAAGAACATAAGTTGGACAGGATTTGCAGGATATTTTTTCTACTCATAACATCTTGTTAATTTTGTTAATCCTGTCCAAACCCAGGCAAGTGCAGGCTTTCAGAGAGGACATTCAAACACGCCAGATGGACGCTGTCCACCCCTGTTCCGGTCAGGCACTGATGTTGCTGATTGCATATCTCAAGCAGACAACCCGAACAAGGCACTTCCAGCCGGAAAACGTGATGACCCCCGCCATAAGGTGACCAGCGCCCTGGCCAGTCAAGCGCCGAAAAAATCGCCACGCAAGGCTTCCCCACCGCCGCAGCCAGATGCATGGCCCCAGTGTCATTCCCCAAATAAAATGCCGCGCCCTCCATCAACGCTGCCGACTCTCGCACTCCAAGGTCGCCAGCCGCGCAAAGTCCCCCACCCCATGCGGCCATCAATCGGTGACCCATCTCCCTGTCCTCAGGACCACCCACCACGACGGGAAGCAGGCCCTGTTCTTCCATCAGTTTCCTTCCCACCTCGAGATAGCGCTCCAGCGGCCACTGCTTGGAAGGCCATTTAGAACCGGGGCAAAGGGCAAACCAGCCGCGGGACGCGGGGCGGGGCACTTTCTGACCCTGCCACCAGGCATCCACCCGCGCCTGCTCACCCGGAGTGATGAGCAGATCCATGCAACCACCACCCACTTCGACGGCGGGTAGGCCGCTCAGGGCGAGTCTTCGCAGCAGGGCGTCAGCCTCATGCATGACCGGTGCCAGCGAGCCATCCGCTGACCTCGGAAAGGGATCGTCCGGAAACCCTTCAAAACCGAGGGTCTGCTTGATACCTGCCAGCCGGAAAAACAAGGCATCCCGCTTCCGCTGTTTGGGAGTCCTAATGCTCGGAGTCAAATAAGCGACGGCATCAAAACGTTTTCGTCGAAGGGAGAGGATGGTCTTTGCGAAGGACAGCACTTGGGTTGGCGATGAGCCGCCCTGATACTTCATGAACACCTGCACCAATCCCTCTGGCGGCAGCACCTGCTCCGGGGGAAGTTCGGTTCCTTTGCGTGGGATTTCACTCAGGAGGGTGAACTCAGTGTTCTTGAAATGGCGACGCAGCAACCACAGGCTCGGCAGCGCAGCCACGGTGTCACCGATCTGCCCGAAACGATAAATCAGCAGTCGCTTGATGTCTCTCATCTCAGAATCGGTGGGCATGACGAATGACGATGGCTGATGGCTGATGGCTGATGGCCTGAAAATCATGCTCTTGCGTGCTTATCAAGCACTCACCCGGAAGGTGACAGATAACGCCTCGCACGCTCAGTTCATCATCAGGCTATTTGCTATCGACTATCCACTTTCCGCTCCGTTTTCGTTTAGAGCATTTTAAAAAATATCGTAGCCGCATCTCGTAAGAGTGCGGGACAAAATCACCTGGCTACTTAACATCCAATTTTCCCGCGTTCTTACGAAGCACGGCTACGTCTTTATCTGGCGGGCTTCCTTCCCGCACTCTCACGAGTGCGGGAAGGAATGCGGCTACGGAGCGTGAATAGTATTGGGCGTCTTGCCACTGGGGATGGCTTGCTTTGGATGAGACCCCCGCTACTCCCACAGTCGAGACGACCGCTTTACTCAGGAAGCATCCTGCATGCAAATCAAAGCCGCCGTCCAAAAGCATCCACTTTCAGCCATATCAGAATATTCTTTCCAAAAGCGCGGTTGATCGCCCACATGGCCAGGCTGTAGAGAATCAAGGCGCCTACAATTTTCATGTTGGACGATTCAAAAGCCCCCAACAAGGAAAACATGATGGTAGTGCCCATGGCCGTGCCCCAGAGCCGGGAGCGGCTTTGAGAAGCAAAGCGGCGATAGATGAGTCCCATGAGCAGGCCGAATAGAAAAATGGGAGCGATCATCCCATAGACGCCGAAATCAATGTAGCTCTCAGCCATGTAGCCAATGCCGATGGATGTTTCTGATTCAATCCCGGCGAGGTTCAGGCCGGTATACTTGTTGGCGCGGGATGAATCATCCGTGATCGCCTTGTTGGGAAACAGCAGCCGGGGCATCAGCACATGCTTGACGGCGCCGATCCAGAGGCTGCCGCCTTCGTGGGGCACTCGAGACGGGACATATTCGAGCGTGCTGCCAAAAAACTGGGTGTAGGAGACCCGCTCAACAAGATTGGCGAATCCAGTGCTTAAGATTCCCCCAGTGTTGCTGGTATATAACCTGCGCAACTCCTGAACCTTCTCCATCGTCGTCGCGCTGCCGCCCTTGCCCTGGGCAGCTTCGATCTGGAAGCCACGATAATCCGCTTTCAAGGCCTGCCAGTAGATGGCGACGAAAAATCCAAACACAGCGACGGCGAGGCTGATGCAACGCGTCCGAAGGGACTGAACTTTTCCCAAGCTCAAGTAGGCCAGCCCAAAGATATAAATAACTTCTTTAAAGTTGCCAAAGAAACCCAGCAGCCCCAGTGCAAATTCCAGCGCCATGGCGATGATCAGCGGGCGGGCCCCCTTTTGTTCAGCCAGCACTTTGTAGGCCATGACATAAAGGACCAGCCATTTGACGCTTCCCAAGGCGTATAACACTTGCGAGAGGCCTCCTGCGCTCCAGGCAAGTCTCCCGGCAATGGAGCCGAGAAAAAAAGCGGCCCACCACAACCTGGTCAAGCGGGACATGGAAATCTGACGGACTTCAGACTCCATGGCCGCCGCCGCCGTCCTCCAGCGGCCGAGTCCGATTCGCATGCCGATGGACAAGGCCAGAAGCCCAAACAAGCTGAGCTGGGTGGCCATTTTCATGTTGGGAAACCCAAAGGCATGCTCGAGCGAAATACCATGGAAGTCACAATAGAAAACAGGGGTCGTCGCTTGCATCCACTGCATCATGCAGCAGGCAAAGAGAATGGGGGAATCGCCCTTGAACAGGAGCAGGCTCGCCATGAAAGGCACAATCAGAATCGAGGCTATGGTCAAGGCCGGATACTGGCTGCCCGGCGCAGCCATGGCCAGCGCCGCAGCCACCAACCACACACCGACAGGCAAGGACTGAATCAGGCCGGTGCTCGTTGACGACAGTTTCTTGGGTTTCAGCCAACGTCGCCGCTGCAGGATGGCGGCCTCCCGGCTTCCTAGTTTGATCTCTGGTAAATTTCCAGCGTGCATGAGCATTAACCTCAGATGTGAATGGACCGGACTAGAACGGCTTGGATAATATTGTAGCCGCGCTGCGTCAGAACGCGGGAAGATTGGAAGTTTTTTAGCTGAGCGATATTGTCCCGCACTCTTACGAGATGCGGCTACGAAGTTTTTTAAAATGCTCTAAAAACGTAGCCGCGTTCGTAAGAACGCGGGAAATAGGGAAGCTCTCCCCGCAGCCGCGTTCGTTAGAACGCGGGAAATTTGGATGCCTTGTCGGCTGGCGTGTTTTCTTCCCGCACTCGCACGAGTGCGGCTACTTCCTTTTGAAAATGCTCTAAGTCCCCTAAAAGAGGGTATAAATGAAAGGTGCCGCAGCAGTGCCACCAAGGACGATCAGCAGTCCCATCGCCAGCAGCACCAGCAACAGTGGTATCAGCCAGAACTTCTTGTTCTGACCGAGGAACTGGATCAACTCACGGACGATTCCTTTTTGCGACTCTCCGGAGGCGCGCTCAAACTCGTTTTCGGAAGGTTTGTTCATGGTGGTGATGGATTAAGACTGATGGAAATAGGATTTGGGTTCAGGCTGCGGTGGGGCCTCGATCCAGTAGGTGGAAGCGGCACGATCCAAGCCACTTTGGACGGGACTCTTGCCCAAGGTGCGTCGCAAGATGCCCGTTGCGGTGAACATAGTGTAGTAAAACAGACCAAGCAACAAGTTGCTCACCACAAGGCCAATCGCACAGGAGAGCGCATACCACACAAGGTAGAACGGTCGCGCCAGCACGGGCACCAGCCAGAACAAAATGCCGGCGGCGAGTCCCGCCCCTCCCAGCCTGTTGGCGAAGTCAAGGCTCCAGGTTCCATGAAAGAATCGCCCTGCCAGCAGCACCAGCAAGGCGAGCACGGGAAATCCGATCATGAGACTCTTGGCGAAATTCCGAAGCGCCCGGGTGTCCGGGCTCCAGTTGACATGCTTGTATGGATTGATCATGAGGGGGAAGTGGAAAGCGGAAAGCGGAAAGTGGACGGTAATTAATTTTTCAATGTCTGCCTTCTCATTTCTACTTTTCCTTTGTGCGATTGACCATGGTCGTCATGATGGCGATAAGTTCAGAGGCTTCCGTCTCAAGTGGTGCGGTTTGTTCGGCAGGTATGCTACAATCTTCACGGAGGAGTTCGAGCCAAAGTGAAGCTTCATCGGCTTCCTGGAGTGCGCCGCCCAGTTTGGAAAGGAACTCCGCGTCAGACCGAGCGCGGGATGCTTCACGGACATGGGCAGCCACCGATGTTCCGGCTCGCAACATCTGTCCGGCCAAAACTTTAACTTCTTCACGCGACCTAGGGAGCGTTACAAAGAGGCGGATGCATTGCGAAGCAAAGCGTTTGGTGCGATCTCGAAACTCCTGGGGCAACCGGCCAAAATGCATGGGGAAGGGAAATTAGAAAACAAGGAAGCAGAGAGCAGAGAGCAGAGAGCAGAGAGCAGAAAGTGGAAAGTGGAAAGTGGAAAGTGGAAAGTGGAAATGGATTTCAACTTTCTACTTTTCAATTTCAGCTTTTCATAAGTCAGAAGTTGGAAGTCAGAGATCAGTCGAGATGGAAGCTTTCCATGTATTTCTTGCGGGTCGCTTCGTCCAGCGGCGGCTGCTGCTCGCGGAGCAGCACGCAGTTTTCCAGCACCAGCATGTCCATGTCCGTGCCCACGAGACAACGGTAGGCGTCCTCCGGTGTGCACACGATCGGTTCGCCGCGGATGTTGAAGCTGGTGTTGATGATCACGCTGGAACCGGTCTGGCGCTTGAATTCCTTCATCAGGCGGTAATACCGCCCATGCCTTTCCTCATCCACCGTCTGGATGCGGGCGCTCATGTCGACATGCGTCACCGCGGGGATGGTCGAGCGGGTCACGTTGACGCGCTTGCGAAGGTCAGGATCCTTCATCTGCTTTTTTTGTTCGTCGGTGAGCGGAGAGAGCAGCTCCTTTTTCACGTCCGCCACCA
>VFKE01000054.1 GCA_009885695.1 Verrucomicrobiota bacterium
CACTTTCGATCATCTGACTCGTGCCTGCAGTGATGATGACGAACCCGTGCTCAATGAAACATTCCTTTACCTTGCCGATGGCAGGTACAGACATCACCATCCGCTGCCGTTGCGAGAGGCGGGGCGGCGTGGCGTCCAGCGCTGCGGCCCCTGTATGACTCATGTTTATTTTGCTCCCGCCGCCAACTACGGGATTTTTTGCAGGCGGCGCTGGAATTGACGGCGCATCCGATGGGGTTTGCGCGCCCTTCTTGCCAGCCATCTGCTGCATGAGAACCTGATTTTCCTTTTCCCGCATCATGGCAGGGTCCGAGGCTCCACCTTTCTGCTGCTGGACGAGCTCGAGCTGGTTATGTGCGCCTCTGGCGTCGTTGCGCGCATCCCATGCCAGCCACGTGGTCAGGCCCAACAGGCTGAGCGCCATGACGAGCGCGATGTGGGTCAATTTCATTCGGAATTCAGGGTTTCAAGTTCGAGATGCGTCGTGGATTTTCTTCATACTCTTGAAAGCCGACGTTTGAAACTTGAAATTCTCAAAGAATCTCCCCCGGCGCATAATTCGCTGCTTCAGGATGCTTCGCGGCCAGCGCAGCAACTTTGCCGGCAAACACATCCACCTGCGCGGCGGCATCACCGATGTTCGCGCGTCCCGCCGCCGATATTGCGTCGAATTGCTTCGCAGAAAGACCCAGCCGCTTGTCGGTAGAGAGCCGTTGGAACAAGTCGTTGGCGGACACGGTTCCCTTTCGTAGATCGCGTGCGACAGCCACCGCATGTTCCTTGATGGCTTCGTGCGCGCCCTCGCGTCCAGCACCAGCCTTGACCGATTCCATCAGTACCGTGGTCGTGAGAAGGAACGGCAGATAGCGCTGCAATTCCTGGGCAACCACCGCTTCAAAAACATCCATCTGTCCCAGCACCGTCAGCAGCGTCTCCAGCAAACCATCCATCGCGAGAAATGCATCAGGCAACATCACTCGACGCACCACAGAGCAGGATACATCGCCTTCGTTCCATTGATCACCCGCCAGCCCGGCAGCCATGGCCAGATAACCCTTCAAGATGACATGCAATCCGTTGATGCGTTCGCAGGATCGGCTGTTCATCTTGTGCGGCATCGCAGAGGAACCTACTTGCCCCTTGGCAAATCCCTCACTGGCGAGTTCCTGTCCCGCCATCAATCGCAGCGTCTTCGCGAAATCTCCCGGTCCACTTGCCAGATCAACCAAGGCACTGACCACACGGAAATCAAGGCTGCGTGGATAAACTTGTCCAACGGCATTAAACGAAACCGGCAGACCGAGATAGGCCACGACTTTCTCATCCAGCTTGCGGGCTTTTGCAGAATCACCATCAAAAAGACTGATCTGATCCAGCCGCGTGCCCACTGCCCCCTTCAATCCGCGCGCCGGATAGCTGGTGATCACAGCTTCCAGCTGATGCAGGCCGCCGAGCAGTTCCTCGCCAAACATGGCGATGCGCTTGCCCACCGTCGTCACCTGCGCCGCGACGTTGTGAGTGCGCGCGGTCAGCGGAATATCACGAAACTGTTTCGCCCGCTCTGCAAACTTCACCAGTGCGGCGACGCTTTTCGCATGAACAACCTGCATGGCGCGGAACACCTGAAGCTGTTCCACGTTCTCCGTGAGATCGCGGCTCGTCATGCCTTTGTGAATGTGCTCGTGTCCGGCCAGCTCGCAGAATTCTTCGATGCGCGCTTTCACATCATGTCGCGTGACCCGCTCGCGTCGCATGATGCTGCCGAGATCGACCGAGTCCTTGACCCGCTCATAGGCTTCGATCACTCCCGCGGGCACGCTTTGACCGAGATCGCGCTGCGACTTCAGCACTGCGATCCAAAGTTCGCGCTCCAGTTTGACCTTCCCCTCCCCGGACCAGATGGCGCGCATGGGCGCGGTGGCGTAGCGTTCGGCGAGGACGTTGGAAATGTGGTCGGACATGGAAACTCAATCTTGCGCCATCGTTCTGCTTTGGCAAATCAGGAAACGTCAGCCGCCGCAATCCAGAGCGCGGCCTCGCGCAACTTCAGGCGCACCGGTTCCGCCAGCGCCGCGAGCTGCTGCTGAAGGCGGCGATATTCCTCCCGACCCTGCTCAGTTTCAATTCTGACAGGCTCAAAGCCAAGTTCACTGAGGTCATAGGGACTGGCTCGCATGTCGAGCTCGCGTCCGGCGACGGCGATCTCAAAGGCATCAGCCACCAGATCACTGCCGATCCACGGCCAGAGCTTGCCCGTCCATTTGTAGAGATCCATGTTCGCGTGAAGACATCCGCCCTGCTCCAGATCCAGGCGGGTCTCCAACTGGGGTTCGTGGGCATTGAGCGCACGCGCTTCAGGTGTGAAAAAGCGGAAGGCATCGTAATGCGTGCAGCAAAGTGCCTGGCTGTCCACGAAGACAGCAAGTTCATCGGGCGATAGACGCAATTTCCAAGCATCGTGACGCACCTGATCGGCTGGCTGCCGGTAAACCATGGCCCATTCATGAAGACCATAGCAGGTGAAGCGCGGCGGGCGGCCCGCGATCTTCTCACATAACTGCGCCACCCTTTTCGCCTCCTTGATGATGCGCGGCCCCAACTTTGGACATGCCTGCACTTCCTCGCTATTCCCGGCTTCAAACATCGCCGGACGCCACGTCATTAATTTGCCAGGTGACAAATTGTAATAGGTAAACAAAAAATCCCATACCGGATGTTTGTCGCCCCTGCTCCTGCGCCGCAAGAACGCCTCCGCCTGTGGTGCCACGCGCGAGCGGTGCGCAGCCGCACGTTCCTGCCATGAGATCGCCGGAAGTTCGCCGCGCTGCAGGTTGTCGATAAAGTTCTCCACGACCATAGGGTCAAGATGCGCGGTATTTCACGGGTTCCAATGGCATATATTTGCAAAATTCAGTCTCTATGTAACGTAGGTGTTCTCCCGGAAATCATGCGTCGTTTTTTCTCCATCCTCAATTTTGCATTCGTCCTGCCTGACGGACTGCTCTTGTCTGCTCCGAAGGATTTGGATTTCAACCGCGACATCCAGCCCATCCTCAGTGAAAACTGCTATCACTGTCACGGGCCTGATAAAGCCGAGCGCAAGGCTGATCTCCGGCTCGATCAGGAGAAGGGTGCCAAAACCGTCACCGATGGCGTTACGGCCATCAAGCCCGGCCACAGCGCGGAGAGCGAACTGATCAAACGCATTTTCAGCGATGATCCCGATGAGGTGATGCCGACGCCAAAGAGCAACCGATCGCTCACTGCCGCGCAAAAAGAAATGCTAAAACGCTGGATCGATGACGGCGCAAAGTGGGGCGTGCATTGGGCGCTGGTGAAACCGGTTAAACCCGTGGTGCCAAATATTTCAGATCCCAAAACTAAAATCAAGAATCCCATCGATGCCTTCGTCCTGGCCAGACTTAAACAAGAAGGCCTCAACCCCTCACCCGAGGCCGCGCGCGAGACATTAATCCGCCGGGTCACGCTCGATCTCACCGGTCTGCCTCCAACCCCAGAAGAAGTGGATGCGTTTATTCGCGATGCTTCTTCTCAAGCATACGAGCGGGTCGTTGACCGCCTTCTTAACTCGCCGCGCTATGGCGAACGCTGGTGCTGGGACTGGCTGGATGCGGCCCGCTACGCCGACACCAACGGCTTTCAGGGAGATCCGACGCGCAGCATGTGGCCGTGGCGTGACTGGGTGATCAGGGCCATCAATCAAAACATGCCCTATGACAAGTTCACCATATGGCAGCTCGCAGGCGATTTGTTGCCCAAGGCCACCACCGATCAGAAGCTCGCCAGCGGATTCAATCGCAACCACATGATGAATGGAGAGGGCGGTCGCATCCCGGAAGAAACACGGGTGGAAAACGTGATGGATCGCGTGGAAACCACCGGCACCGTCTGGCTCGGATTGACCATCGGTTGCTGCCGCTGCCACGATCACAAGTTCGATCCGATCCTGCAACGCGATTACTTCGCGTTTTATGACTTCTTTAATCAAACATCGGAAACAGGTCAAGGACACAACGGTCATGCCCCGCCCCTGCTGGACCTGTCCACGCCAGAAGAAAATGCACGACTCAAAGCCGCCGTTGAAAATTTGAAAGTTATTGCAATGGAAGTGGAGGCCTTCGAACTCGTGAAATTTCCCCGCCCCGCTGGCAAGCCTCTCTCGGAGTCGGATGCCAGCAAGCTTCCCGGCAACCTTTCTTTGACTCTGGCCAGAGTGCCTCCAGCCAAGCGAAATATAGAGGCGCTGCCGGAAGCCATTAATTATTTCAAGGGCAGGGATGATGATTATGCAAAGCTCCTAGAGAAATTGCTGGCTGCCGTGCGCAATCGGGAAACTGAATCCACCCAGGTCACTAAGGTCATGATCATGGACACACTCGCCAAGCCGCGCAGCACGTTCGTCCTCGCCAAGGGTGCCTACGACAAACCAACAGCCAAAAAAGTCACCGCCAGCACGCCTGCGGTTCTTCCCCCCCTGCCGGCAAACGCACCCAAAAACCGCCTGGGCCTCGCCCAATGGCTCGTCTCACCCAGGAACCCGCTCACGGCCCGCGTCACGGTGAACCGTTTCTGGCAGGCGTTTTTCGGCATTGGCCTTGTAAAAACCTCGGAGGATTTTGGTGTGCAGGGTGAGAAGCCGGTGCATCAGGCATTGCTCGACTGGCTGGCGATTGACTTCGTGAAAAATGGCTGGGACGTGAAGGCGCTGCACAAGCTCATCGTCATGAGCGGCACCTACCGACAGTCGTCAAAAATCACACCGCAACTTCTCGAGCGCGATCCAGAAAACCGCCTGCTTTCCCACGGCGCGCGTTTCCGGATGCCCTCATGGATGATTCGCGATGGAGCGCTGGCGCAGGCTGGACTGCTCAAGGAGAAACTGGGCGGTTCCCCGGTGAATCCCTATCAGCCGGAAGGCATTTGGGAGGAGGCGACCTTTGGTAAAACTAAATACCAGCAGGACAAGGGCGACGCGCTTTATCGACGCACGCTATACACGTTCTGGCGGCGAATCGTCGGACCGACTATGCTGTTCGACAACGCGGCCCGGCAGGTTTGCAACGTAAAAATGTATCGCACCAACACTCCGCTCCATGCCCTCACTACACTCAATGACGTGACCTACGTCGAAGCCGCCCGCGCCATGGCGCAGCGCATCCTGCTTGCAGAGAAGGAGGATGAGGCACGTATCAATCTTGCTTTTCGGCTTGCGATGGCGCGCACGGTCAAGCCGGATGAAAAGGACATCCTCTTGCAACGCCTGCAACTTCTCAAAATCCAGTTCAGCGAGGACAGGGAGGCGATCGGCAAATTGCTTTCCGTTGGCGAATCACCACGTGACACCAAGCTTGACGCCGGCGAGCACGCGGCATGGACGGCACTGTGCCAGCTCATCCTCAACCTCGACGAGGCCATCACAAAGGAGTGAAACCATGAGTCCTTCCAGCATTCACCGGCTTAATCTAACCCGTCGCGCCCTCTTCGGTAAAACAGCCATGGGACTCGGTGGCATGGCACTAGGCTCCATGTTCGCTCGCGATGGCTTTGCGATGAGTCCAGACCCGGCAGCCTCAGCCATGCCGCATTTCGCAGCGAAAGCGAAACGCGTCATCTATCTGTTGCAGAACGGCGCCCCGTCTCATGTCGATTTATTCGACTACAAACCGAAGCTCAAGGAGTGGCACGGGAAGCAAATACCCGACGAGATTGTCGGCGGCAGACGCTTCAGCACCATGACCGGGAATCAAACTGCGCGTCCAGTGCTGGGTGAGATCTCGAATTTTGCGCAACACGGCAGGAGCGGCGCATGGGTTAGTGACTTCCTCCCGCAGACAGCGGGCCTGGTGGATGAACTATGTTTTATCAAGTCCATGCACACGGAGGCAGTGAATCATGCGCCCGCCATCAACTTTTTCCTTACCGGCGCCGAGCAGGCGGGAAGACCCAGCATTGGCGCCTGGCTCAGCTACGGATTGGGCAGCGAGTCGAATGAGATGCCTTCCTTCGTGGTCATGACTTCACGCGACAAGGAAGCTTCCTGCGGTCAGATATTTTACGACTATTACTGGGGCAGCGGTTTTCTGCCCTCGAAGTATCAGGGGGTGAAGTTTCGCGGCAGCGGCGATCCAGTGCTCTATCTGAGCAATCCTGAAGGCATGAGCCGCACCATGCGTCGCGGCGTGCTGGATGATCTGGCCAGGCTCAACGAGATCAAGCTCGCCGAGTCCGGCGATCCGGAAGTGGCCACCAGGATCGCCCAATACGAAATGGCCTACCGGATGCAGACCAGCGTGCCGGAGCTGACAGATCTTTCCAACGAGCCCCAGCATATTCTCGACATGTATGGCCCGGATGTGAAACGCCAGGGCAGCTACGCTTACAACTGCCTGATGGCCCGCCGCCTGGCGGAGCGCGGCGTTCGCTTCGTACAGTTGATGCATGCGGGCTGGGATCAGCATAGAAATCTAAATTCCCAGCTCAAAATTCAGTGCGAGGACACGGATGCCCCGTCGGCGGCGCTGGTGATAGATCTGAAACAGCGCGGATTGCTGGACGACACGCTGGTCATCTGGGGAGGCGAATTCGGCCGCACGCCGTTCCTCCAGGGAGACATCAAGAGCGTAAAAAATTGGGGGCGCGATCATCATCCCTACGCCTTCACGCTTTGGATGGCCGGCGGCGGCGTCAAGCCCGGCCTGACCTACGGCGAAAGTGATGAGTTCGGGTTCAACGTGGTCAAGGATGCCGTTCATGTGCACGACTTCCAGGCCACGCTCATGCATCTCATGGGCATCGATCACGAGCGATTCACCTTCAAATTTCAAGGACGTCACTTCCGGTTGACGGACGTGCATGGCAAGCTCGTGAAAGGTGTGCTGGCGTAGGCTCCCATTTTTGAGCAGTTTAAATAATTTCGTAGCCGCGTTCGTGTTGCGAAGCCGCGAAGCGAAAACGCGGGGAATATGCATGCTTCGTTGGCTGCCGTGAATGCTTCCCGCACTCTTACGAGATGCGGCTACGACTTCATTAAAAATGTCTGGCGTTGACGAATCCAGCGAGGATAAGTCCGAGCCAGCACGCAAGCAGACAGAGGACGACCGACAGCACGACATTGAGCGTGGCATACAAAAAATGTCCAGTGCTGAGAAGATTGATCGTCTGAAGACTGAATGACGAGAACGTCGTATAGCCGCCCAGCACGCCGATGGTCACCGCCTGCTGCATGTGTGGCGTCACTTGCCAGACACCACCGTGGCCGGTCAGACCTGTAAAAAGACCAATGATGAAGCAGCCCAGCACATTCACCAGCAGCGTGCCGACGGGAAAGGCCAGGCCAAAGATCGCGCCCAGAGCTGAAGACATCCACATGCGTGCGGCCACACCGACCGTGCCACCCAGCATCACCATGAGATAGGTCTTGAACAATTCCATTCGCAAAAAATGCACTTAACAGCGGATGCATTTTGCCGCAAGTAATCGAGGGCGAAAGCTTCATCACGCGCTTATTTCAGGGTAATTATCCAAAACCCCAACAGGCTGGAGCAAATTCTGACCACAACAGCGCGTTCACATTGTGAAACGTCTGCTCACCGGCGATGCAGCTTCAGCTCAGGGAGCCGCTGGTCGGATCGCCCAAAAAGGTTTTCCGGCTTGATAATAATCGCGCTCGTTTCGCAGGGCATCTGCCAGGGCAGTGTTGCCTTGGGCGCTCGCGAGAGCCAGTGCCCGTCCGGCGCTTTCCATTGCCTCCGCAAACTGGCCGCACTCGGCATAGGCTGCCGCCAGCGTGTGGAGAACGACGGGATTGTTGCCGCCCGAAAGCCGGCTGGCCTCCTGTGCCAACTCCAGCGCCCTGGCACCATTGCGCGCCGATGCTTCGGGGCTGGTCGCCAGAATAAATGCCAGATTGTTCAGGGCGCCAAGCTCCGTGGGGTTGATTTTCACTGCAGATTCGTAATGGCCAAGCGCCTCACTCGTGCGCCCTTCCTGAAGCAGGGCGTTGCCGAAGTTATTGTGGGCTTCAACGTAATCGGGTTTGATGTCCAAGGCCTTCTGATAAAATGGAATCGCCTCGAGCGGATGCCCCTTTTGAAAGAGAACGAATCCCAGGTTATTGTGAGCTTCAGCGTAGTCCGGTTTGTTTATCAGGGCCATTCGATAATGGTCAGCGGCATCATCGAGTTTCCCCTTCTGAAGCAGGGCATTACCCAGATTATAGTGCACCTCGGCGTGTTCGGGTTGGATCTCCAGGACCAACTGGTAATGAATGATCCCTTCATCACGTTGCCCTTTTTGAATCAGGATATTGCCCAAGTTGTAATGGGCATTAGCGTAATCTGGTTTGAATTCCACGGCTTTCTGGTAGTGGGTGAGAGCCTCATCTGCTTGACCCTTTTGAAGAAAGGCATTCCCAAGGTTGTTGTGAGCCAGGGCGAAATCCGGCATGAGTTTCAAGGCTCTCTGGTGACAAGCGATAGCCTCGTCCACTTGACCCTTTTGAAGAAAGGCAAAGCCAAGATTGGTATGCGCCTCAGCGTAACCCGGATTAAGTTGTGTAGCTTTCTTAAGATGGGTTATGGCCTCGTCCAACTGCCCCATTTGAAGCAGGGAACCGCCCAGGTTGTTTTGAGTTCTGGCATTGGCGGGTCGTTTCAAGACAGTATCCTGCCAGATGGAAAATTTCGTCTGGTAATCCAGGTTGCGCCGCAGCGTCTGACCACCTAACCCCAGCAAGATGAGCGCCACCACCAGCGCGGGCAACGCCCAACCTGTCAGCGCACGCCACCTTCCGTCCCGTGCCGCTCTCTCCTGCAGCCTGCTCCACGCGGCATAGCCACCTGCCACCAGCAACACCAGCACCGCGGCGAGAGGCAGATACATCCGGTGTTCCGCCGCCGTCTGGTTCGTCGGCGCCACGCTGGTGGTCGGCGCCAAAATCAAAAAGAACCACACCCCGGCAAATCCAGCCCAGTGCCGCCGCCACACACCCACCACCGTGGCGGCTAGCAACAGCGCCACCATCAGCGCCGCCGGCACAATCTCCCAAAAACCCTGAGCCACTTCCGAGCCATAATCAAAAATCAGCGGATGCGGCCAGATACACAGGCGCAAGTAATGCACCACCGTTCCAAACTGTGTCAGCGCGTAATCCAGCCAACTCATCCCACCAATGAACTTCGCCACAGGCTCCCCACTGCCCGCCGGCGAAAACATCATCTTTAAGATGTCCAGGTTCGAACCGCCCGTTCCCAGCAGCAACGCCGCCAGCAGCGCCCAAGTGGAGAACAGCGCCAGATAAAAACCCCGCCGCTCCCGCCAGGCTTGCCGGATGGAACCGGCCACGAAGACCCAGTCGTATAGCAAGACCACGAGCGGGGCGCTCACCATGACTTCCTTGGCCGTCATCCCCAGCGCGCAGAGCGCCACCGCCGCAACCCGCCACCAGCGCGCCCCGTCCGCTCCACGAATGAAACAATACAGCGTGAGCA
>VFKE01000152.1 GCA_009885695.1 Verrucomicrobiota bacterium
AATAGGCATGCTTCGTTGGCTGCCGTGGCTTTTTCCCGCACTCTTACGAGATGCGGCCACGTCTTTTTTAATATGCTCTAATAGCCTGATACTGGGCTGAGTGAATGGGGTGCGATCTGTCACCTTCTGGGTGAGCACTTCTGGGACACCCAAGCGCTTCATTTTCAGTCTATTAGCTACCAGCCATCGACTTTCCATTAGATTTAGGATCACGGCTTCGAAGGCCTGATTTTTCTCGTTTGGCTAGGCCGGTTCGTGCGGTATCACGGGCTGCACGGAATAGGCGTAACTGCCGATAAAAAATTTCAAGTCGGCCTGCAGCAACATAACTTCGTGAGTTTGCATTATTGAACCATCGGCGGATTTGATGGTTCCAGCTTCGAGAGACTCCAGCCAGAACTGGCCTCGGAAATAATGGAGCCTGGCTGCCGACGGATCACTGCCGTCCACCCGGAGCCATGGACGGCCGGATTGTGAGAAGTGCAGCCCGACGTCACTCAGAACGAGCGTTGCCTCCCAGAGCATGACGCCAGGTCCACCCGGCCGGGCCACGAGCGCACCTTGGGGTTCGCCCGAGTCGCTCCAATCTGCATGATCTTTGACCGTGCGTGGCGCTTTGTAATCTGAGATGACGCGGTGCAATTCCACCGGGTATTCTCCTGCGAGCAGCATGAACGCCGGCGAATCGAGCATCAAACCGGCTCCCACTGGTGTGTCGCGATAAGTGCTTGGGTTGAGCATGTCCGTTTCCTCGAGCTCCATCCGATTACCGGCCGTCCTGACGCGTGCTTGGACGCGACTGATACGCCGCGTGCGCCCATCAGCCGCGCTCGATCGCGGACGGAACTGGGCGACAAAGTCCGAGTCACCCGCGCTACGGCCCAAGAGTAGCCAGCCGTTTGCAGCCAGCGAAAAGGCCGGAGCCTCCTCGACTTCCGGCATTAGGCGGATCCGTAGAACTGGGGGAAGCGACGCCACGGCGACGGCATCAGAATCAAGAACCACGAATGGCGCGATCGCGGGTTCCGCAGGTATTGCTGCCCGGGGCTGCGGCAGACGCACGGTCACAGCTGAGTCAAAAATGGGAGAGGTGAGATGCGACACCGATTTTGCTGCGGATGAGGTGAGGTAACGCAGGCGCTCGGTTTGCGCAGCGAGATCCAGCTGCAACGGGATGCCGAAGAGTTCCTCCATGAAGACCCGGGTGCTGGCGAATCCGGCACGGGCTTCGCCTGTCAGTGCGCGACGCAGGAGAATGTTCTGCTGCGAAGAAAACTGCGGCACCGGCTGGTAACGAGTGTTGCGACCGCGCAGCGTTTTCGGCTGTCCAAGCAGATCACAGCCAAGTGCGGCCAGTGCCGGAACATAATCCAGAGTGTCCTTTGGAATCGGATCCGACACCTGACGAAGGTCGGCAGCGTTGAATTGCATGGTCTGCATCGGATCGAAGCCGGGCAGCTCCGCCCCAACAGCGTCGAAAACCGGCACGTCCGGCACCGGGACACGCGGAAGGCCGAGGCGCTTGTCGAGATAAAGGTGCGCGGCATTGAGCATCAGTCTGGGCCATCCCTGCCGCACCGCAGCCTCAGTCGCATCGGTTAGCAGTCGCAGAAATGCCTCCACCTCCTCGATATCGAGCGACTGCCGTTCCTGCAGGACTTCGCGCAGGCTCACCTCACCTGGAAATTCCGAAATCACCGCTTGGCAATCCTGTTCAAAACGACATTCAATCGCTCGGCAGAGAAGCGCCGCCATCGGGTGAGCCAGGGCCTCGCCGACCTGATGCTGTCTGGCCACGGCATTGGCGCTAATCGCTTTCGCATAGTCGCAGAAGCTCAGCACGAAGCGCTCGCCGTCCCCGCCAGCACTCAATAATTCGTAACGCTGATGCGTCGCAGAAAAGGCTGGAAGCCGGCCCGCGATTGTGTAGCGGTGATTGAGAATCTGTTCGAGCTTCATTCGTCAGTCGGGTGAAGGTAGGGCTCGTGATGCAAATGTCGAGCGTGCGTCAGCGAGCATGGCCTGTAGTTTCGGCAGCGGCAACCCGAGTTCGGTGAAGAAGCCTGTGGTGCGCTCCAGATTTTTCAGCTGGCCTTTTTCAGTCTGGAAAAATTGCCAGCCCCACGTAAGCACTCAGTGCGCTCCCGATGGCGGCGGCTTGGGCCAGCGTGCGCCGGGCGCTGTGGCTCAAGATTGAGCTCGTGCGCCCGCTGCGAAGTTATGGGACATCGGGAGTGATTTTAGTCTGCTGAGCCAGCCCGAACAGGCGTGTCAACCAAGGCTGGCCGGGTCGTTCATGGGACAGCACCCGCCCGTAAGACAACGCCAATGTGTCCAACTCGCTCCACGGACTTAGAGCGGTTTAAATAATTTCGTAGCCGCGTTCGTAAGAACGCGGGGAATAGGGAAGCTCTCCCCGCAGCCGCGAAGCAAAAACGCGGGAATTAGGCATGCTTCGCTGGCTGCCGTGGCTTTTTCCCGCAGTCTTACTAGATGCGGCTACGTCTTTTTTAATATGCTCTGGAGCGGTTTAAATAATTTCGTAGCCGCGTTCGTAAGAACGCGGGAAATAGGGAAGCCCTCCCCGCAGCCGCGAAACAAAAACGCGGGAAATAGGCATGCTTCGATGGCTGCCGTGGCTTTTTCCCGCACTCTTACGAGATGCGGCTACGTCTTTTTTAATATGCTCTAAACGCCCTTCACCAAAACCATCCCTCGTTCATCGCAAAATCAAGCATTGGATCCACGCGATTCCCTGGCTATGGGATGCTCTAAAATTTTTGCTGGTTCCGATGATTACATTTGTCTTTGATCAGCCAATCCGCCATGTTTGGTGACGAATTTCCTCCGGGCGCCATTTGCGCAAAGCACTAAACTTGAAGGTTCAAAACCAATCGGGTCGTCTGACCGGTGGCGGCAGCGTGCCAAAATGACTCCACTTATTTTATCATGTCCTTAATTCTCGGCATCAACGCCTACCACGGCGACTCGTCCGCCGCCATCATCCGCGATGGCAAACTCGTCGCTGCAATCGAGGAAGAACGCATCCTGCGCATCAAGCACTGGGCGGGCCTGCCTGTGGAATCAATGAAATATTGCCTCCGCGAGGCTGGCGTGAAGTTCTCCGACCTGGAGCACATCGCGATCAATCTCAATCCTCGTGTCAACCACGGTCGTCGCCTGCTCCATGTGCTGCGCCACTGGCCTTCGCCCAAGCTGCTTTGGGAGCGCTTAAGAAAACTCGGCAAGACCCAGTCGCTCGGCGACGCCATCAGCTCATCATTCCCTGGCGAATCGATGAAGGCCCGGGTGCATCACATCGAGCATCATCTGGCGCATCTGGCTTCATCGTATCTCTGCTCGCCCTTCGACGAGGCCGTGAATCTTTCCGTGGACGGCATGGGCGATTTCGCCAGCGCCGCCTGGGGCACGGGCAGCAGACAGTCGCTTGATGTGGACGGTCGCATTTACTTCCCCCACTCGCTTGGCATTTTTTACTCCGCCTTAACGCAATGGCTGGGCTTCCCCCACTACGGCGACGAATACAAGGTCATGGGCCTCGCGCCCTATGGCCGGCCGGAATTTCTCAATGAGATGCGCCGCATCGTCCGCGTGGGAAGCGACGGCACCTACCGGCTCGACTTGAAATTCTTCCGCCACCATCGCGAGTCGGTCGCCTACACCTGGGACAAGGGCTCGCCAGAAGTCGGCACGCTTTTCACGCCCGCGCTCGAGGAACTGCTCGGCCCCGCCCGCAAGAAGGACGAACCGCTGGAGCAGCGGCACAAGGACATCGCCCGCAGCGTGCAAGCCATGTATGAAGAGGCGTTCTTCGCGCTGCTCGAGGTGCTGCATGAGCGCTACGATAGCGACAACCTCACGCTCAGTGGCGGCTGTGCCATGAACTCCGTGGCCAACGGCAAGGTGTATGCCCGCAGCCCCTTCAAGCGCGTTTACATTCAGAGTGCGGCGGGCGATGCCGGCGGAGCCATCGGTGCGGCGATGATCGTGGCCCAGGAGATCACGCCCGGCCTCGAACGCTTCCACATGGATCACGCCTACTATGGGCCGCACTTCAGTGAAGATGAATATGCCGCGCTGCTCGCCGAACACGCCGGTGCCATTCGCGATGCCGGCTGCGAGATTGTGAAGTTCGAAGGCGATGACAAACTATGCGCCACCACCGCGCAGGCCATCAGCGAAGGAAAAGTGATCGGCTGGTTTCAGGGCCGGCTCGAATGGGGCCCGCGCGCACTAGGCAACCGCTCCATCCTCGGCGATCCACGTCGCGCGGACATGAAGGAGATTTTGAACACGAAGATCAAGCGCCGCGAATCCTTCCGGCCCTTCGCCCCCAGCATCCTGCGTGAAGAAGTGCCCGCGTGGTTCGAGACCGACGACGACGTGCCCTTTATGATGCAGGTCTTCCAAGTCC
>VFKE01000033.1 GCA_009885695.1 Verrucomicrobiota bacterium
CGAAGACCCTCGAACTGGCATGGGCAAAAGTGCAATCCAACGCAGGAGCCTGTGGCGTGGACGGCATCACGGTTAAACACTTCGCTAAAGACAGTCAAAATCGTCTGCTGGACGTAAACAAGCACATACGCGAAGGCACCTACCAACCCAAGCCAGTGAAACGGGTCATGATCCCGAAGCCAGGCAGCAGCGAAAAGCGACCCTTGGGCATTCCCACCGTGCGTGATCGCGTCGTGCAGACCGCAGCGAGAATGGTCGTAGAACCGATCTTCGAGCGAGAGTTTGCCGAGCACAGCTATGGATGTAGACCCGGACGTGGTTGTAAAGAAGCCCTCCGTCGCGTGGATTAACTGCTGCAAAGCGGACTCGTTCATGTGGTGGATGTGGACATCAAGGGCTACTTCGACAGCATCCCGCACGATCGCCTCATGGGGCTGGTAAAGGAGCGTATCGCCGATGGGCGAATGCTCGCGCTGATCGAGAGCTTCCTCAAGCAAGGTATCATGAACACAGTGGGCGAGATTGACGCGAAAGAGCACGACGAAGGCACAGCGCAAGGCGGCGTCATTTGCCAGCATCAGTTTGGGAAAAAGTGGCTGGCTGTCTCGCTGCGCTCGGCTGTCCGCTTTTAGCGAACATCTACCTCAACCCACTGGATCACCTGATGAGCAGCAGCGGACACGAAATGGTTCGGTATGCCGACGACATGGTGATCCTATGTCCCAGTGCCCAAGCCGCCGACACCGTGCTGCAAACCCTGCGCGAATGGAGCGCCCAAGCCGGGCTGATCTTGCATCCTGAGAAAACCCAAATCGTGGACATGGGGCAACCCAAGGCGCATTTTGACTTCTTGGGGTATAGGTTTTGGCGCGGCAAAACCAGCGGCAGCATTTGATTCGCTCTCGCTCACCCCTGCGGGGCAGTTCGTTCCGTACTGTCTGTCTCGCTGCTGCTCGGCTGCCGGTTCATTCGACCCAAGAGCAAGAAGAAGATACGCGAAGCAATCAAGCCGTTCACCAAGTGAGCCAACGGACGAAGTCTGGAAGCCATCGCGCTCGTGTTGCGGCCCAAGTTGCAAGGGTTCTTCAACTACTTCAAACATGTGAGTGCCGGAGCGCTCAACGATGTGGATCAATGGATACGGGGGCGGTTGCGCAGCATCCTGCGTAAAAGAGCAGGAGGCCGGGGACGCGGGCGAGGCCGCGACCATCAACGCTGGAGCAACGACTACTTTGCCAAGCTCGGGCTTTTCGACCTGGAAGGCGCCCGCAAGTTTGGAATCAACAGCCTGCGTCAAGCAGACAACTACTGACTGGAGAGCCGGATGCGGGAAATCCGCCAGTCCGGTTCGGTGGGAGGGGCGGCGCAACTCAATGCGCCGTCCCTACCTCAATCTGATGCTCAGCGCTCAAATCCTTGGGACTGAACTTAGAACATCGTGCTCTGCAGCGCCTGCACTTCCATCTTCACCAGCGCCCCCACCCGGTGCTTCGCAAGATAGACCTGCGCAACGTTGATGCCGAGGACTTCCGCGGTCTTCTTTACGCCCCATCCTTTCATGACATAACAGTCGAAGACTTGAAACTGCCGCGGAGAAACGCGCGTCTTGACCCGCTCCAAGGCGGCGGTGCTGATATTGTCGCGCCATTCCTTGTCCCATATCTCTTCCAAAACGCTGTCCTTCTCCTGAGTGAGCCGGTCCATAGCCAGTTCCGCGTGTTCACTGTCGCGGTCACCCTGGTCGGCGAGTGAAGGCTGGCGCTTGCGCGCTCGGAACACATCGAGGATGCGCCAGCGTGTCATTTGCAGGAGCCAAGCCTTGAACGAGCCAGCGCGCGGATCGTATTGACCTTTCTTCACCTGGCGGGCGATTGCGATGATCGTTTCCTGCACGACGTCAAAGGCCTCCTCACGGGTTAAGCCCGACTTGCTGGCCACGCTGTAAATCAATCGCCAGTAGGTCTGATAGAACTCGTCCCAGACCTTGTGATCCTCCCAGTTGTCGAGCTTTTCAATGAGGCTCTTCCGCGTCTTTTCACAGAGCGCGCGTTCCTTTCGATCCTCCTTTGAAGTTGAATGACCCACATTGGCCGGTGTGGCCGGCTCGATGATGTTACTGCGCGGCATGATGCAGAATTTCCGATGCGGCGCGGCAATGGCAAGGGAAATATCGGTGGTAAGTGCAGGACTGTCGCCCCAGGTCTTTTGCCTCATGAAGTGCCGGCTCACCACTTCACTCCTTGACCGCACCCATACACGCTTAATCTTGGCACACGCGCCATGAAGGAAAAAAAGAAAGCCAAAGAAGCCACGGCCGTGCCCGTCGCAGCCACGGCGGCAATGGTCACGGCGCGAGTGCTGGTGGTTGATGCCTCACTGCCCAACCGCCGCCTGATCCGCGAGGCGCTCACGGCGTTTCTCAACTGCGAGGTTGACGATGCCGCAACAGCCGAGCACGCCTGCGAACGCGCGCTCCAGCGGGAATACGTCCTTTTCATTTTTGCCATCTGCCTGCCGGACATGAGCGGCACCCTGCTCGATCGCGTGCTGGCCCGCATTTATCCGCGACTTCATACCGGCACCCACACGGCTCCACCCGTGATCTTCCTGGTTCGGGGAGAAGATGCCACAGCCTACCATGAAATCTCCCGCGACGCCCGGGTCCGGGGCTCGGTGCCACTCCCGCTCAACCTCGATACGCTGATGAACATCACCAGCAACCTGCTGCCCGCACGAACATGAGCACGCTTGTAAAAATCTGCGGCATCACGCAACCGGATCAAGCCCGGCAAACCGCAGCGCTGGGCGCGGACTTTATTGGCATCAATTTCTGGCCGCAATCGAAGCGTTACATCTCACCGTCAAATGCAGGATGGCTCACCAGACTGCCGGATTCCACCGCACGCGTGGGCGTGCTGGTGAATCCCTCGCTGGAAGAAATCGAAGCCATATCCGCAGGCGGCTTGGTATCGTTGATCCAGCTTCACGGTGACGAGACCCCCGCTTTTTGTGCCTCACTGGAAAATATCGGACTAAAAATTATCAAAGCCATCCAGGTGCGTGACCATCTCTCGCTCGAACGAATCGCTGACTTCCCCGTGAATGACATCCTCCTCGATGCCTATCACCCCCAGGCGCGCGGCGGAACTGGCGATACTTTTTCGTGGGCGCTTGCGCTTCGCTTCAAAGAACTCTACCCCCAGCGCCGCCTCTGGCTCGCGGGCGGCCTGACACCGGAGAATGTCGCGGAGGCCGTGCGACGGGTGCAACCCTTCGCCGTCGATGTCGCCAGCGGCGTGGAAGACTCCACGCCCGGAGTAAAAAACATGGCCAAGATCGAGAAATTCATTCGCGCAGCCCAATAAATGCTGGAATCTCGAATTTCCCATCCCGGATCTCACTCCCTCGCACATTCCACCCCTCCATCCTTTCTTTCCCAATGAAACCCACCCTGCCGCTTTTCGCCTTCATTCTTCTCTTCAGTTCAATTCAAGCCGCCGACAATCAGCCGCCCGCCGGCTTCACCGCCCTCTTTAATGGAAAGGATCTCCAGGGCTGGTTCGGCTGGGGCACGCGCGATCCCCGGGATTTGCTCACGATGTCATCCGAAGAAATCGCGGAATACAAAAAACAGTCTGTCGAAGGCGGACCGCTCATCAACAAGACCGGCAAAGAACACATTAACGCGCATTGGAAAGTCGAGAACGGCGAACTGGTCAACGACGGCCAGGGTCTCTACCTCACCACCGGCAAGGACTACGGCAATGTCGAGCTGCTCGTTGATTACAAAACGCTCCCGCACGGCGACAGCGGCATCTACCTGCGCGGCGTGCCGCAAATTCAGATTTGGGATTTCACGGATGAGAAAAAATTCGCTCACGGCGCCCATCTTGGTTCCGGCGGACTCTGGAACAATAACAAGAATTCGCCCGGAAGGGATCCGCTCGTGAAAGCAGACAAGCCACTGGGTGAATGGAACCATATCCGCATCGTAATGGTCGGCAGCCGGGTCAGCGTCTGGCTGAATGAGAAGCTCGTCGTCGATCACGCCGTCCTCGATAATTTCTTCGACAAAAAGAAGCCTGACGAAAAGCGCCTGCCCATCCTGCCGCGCGGACCGATCCAGTTGCAAACCCACGGCAGTGAAATCCGCTGGAAAAACGTGTTCGTGCGCGAGATCGGCAGCGATGAAGCCAGTCAAATACTCGCCAGCAAAAGCGCCGAAGGTTATGTGCCCCTCTTCAACGGCAAAGATCTCACCGGCTGGCAAGGAGCGGTGGACAACTACGAAGTCAAAGACGGCGCCATCGTCTGCAAACCCGGCAAGGGCGGCAATCTTCTGACCAAGGACGAATATGCCGACTTCCAGGCGCGCGTGGAGTTCAAACTCCCGCCCGGAGGCAACAATGGACTCGCCATCCGCTGCCCCCTGGAAGGCAACACCGCCTACGTCGGCATGACCGAACTTCAGGTGCTCGATGACAACTATGAAAAAGTGAAGGGCAAGCTCGATCTGCGCCAGGCTCACGGTTCCGCCTACGGCATGGTCGCCGCCGCGCGTGGCTACCAGCATCCGATCGGCGAATGGAATTTTCAGGAGGTCACCATCAAGGGTTCCACGATCAAGGTGGAACTCAACGGCTCCGTCATCCTCGACTGTGACCTGGGCAAAGTGGACATGGAAACCGTGATGGCCAAGAGCAAGCACCCCGGCAAAGACCGCAGCAGCGGCTTCTTCGGCTTTGCCGGTCACGACGATCCCGTGCAGTTTCGAAATGTGCAGGTCAGGAAGCTCTAGCCCGCGCGCACTGACCGGATTTTAGACAGGATTAACAAGATTAACAGGAATGGGTAACAGGGAGAATTGCTTTCATGCCAATGGATGAACACCCGCAAGTTTGTAAGCTACTCTCCATCCCAATCCTGAACATCTTGTTAATCCTGTCCATATTAGCTTTGGGCTAATCACATCCGTCGCCCCAGCCGCGATGATCTTACGGTGAAATCGAATTCCATCTGCCGCTCCCTCCTCGGCATCGTTTGCTTCCCGCGCGCCAATGATGAAACGACCCGCTGGATCGTGGTGATAAAATGACGAATGGTGCTCATAAGGCGCTAAGTGTTCAAAAGAACACTTAGCCGCTACCTCGCGTCGCGCAAGCGAAAAAGATAATGCGTAAACTGCGCCTCATCCATCCCCCTGAACACCGCCGCTTCCTCAAACTCGCCCGACCCGCTCAGCCGGTCAAAAACCTGCTGCGACTCGCCAATTCCCACATGACCCACGCTCACCGCCAGCGGCAGTCCATCCTTCCGGGCTTTTGCGATGACATCGTCCAATGCCGCCGCAGTCTTCAGCAACACCACGCGCGGATCATAATTGACCACATCCGCGATCATGGCGGCGTAAATCCCTCGAGGCTGCGCCAGTCCGCGTCCAGCCTCCGCCAGTCCGCGCAAATTTTCCTTGGTGTGTCCCATGTAAAACAAATCCGCCGCCAGCCACGAAATGGCGATCATCAGGCCGCACAAACCCGCAGCCACACGGCTCATCCGCCCACCGCGCAGGCGTTCCTCCAAACATTCCAGCCCGGCCACCACGGACACCACCATGCCGGGCACGGCGAAGAGCAGATACCAGGAATGCATGTACTTGCCCTGACCGCTCATCACCGCCCAGCTCAACAGCAGCGCCACCGGACCCGACAGCACCCAGATCCCGCCCGCCGCATGACGCCTCAGAAGTCGAACCGTGCCCGTGCCCCATGCCAAGACCACCACCGCCACCACCAGCCACCACCACGGCTGCTGCGCCGTCTCGCGCAATAACGCCAGATTGTCAGGATTCGCCGAATCCAGGTCCCAGCCGCGCATGCCAAAGAACACTCCCGAAAGCGCATCCGCCCACCACCCGCGACCCATCACCCCCTTCACGCTGTTGAGCTCCCGCATCGCATCCAAGAGCTGGGGCACGGTCGGCAGCATCAGTTGCAGCGTCAGCATCGCACCGAGGAGCAGACTGATGCCAAACCGTGCGATTGAAGTCCATCCACCCCGCCGCTTGATCGCATCAAACGACAGGACGATCAAAACCGCCCCGTCGAAGACAGCAAGAAAATAAACGGCGCCCGTGAAGCTCCACAGACAGAGAAACTGCGCGAAGCCAAGCGACAGCCACCAGCGCCATCGGTTGTCTTCCAGCGCACGATGGAGAGAATAAAAACACCAGGCAACTGCCAGCAGCATAAAACCGTAAGATCGCGCTTCCGTCGAATACCGCACATGCCACGGATGCAAGGCCGCCAGCACCAGCACGCACCACGCCGCGCGCGCGCCACCCATCCGCCGCACCGCCAGCCACAACACCACCAGCGACGCCATGCCGGTGACGAACTGCGGCAGCCGCACCGCCGTCTCGGACACCGCCCCAACCGGTGCCCCGGAAATTTTTATCCAGGCATCGTAAAACAGGCGTCCGGAAATCGAGCATGGCGCCAGATTGTTTCCCCTCTTGTTCTGCCAGAGTGTCTCGCTCCACTTGATCTGGCGCCATTTGGGTGTGCCATCATCCGACAGCTTGTACCACCCCGCGATGTAATTCCGAAACGTGTGCACTTCATCATTATAAAAGGACAGGTCCATCCGCGGCCAGCGCAAGCCGCCCGCGAGCACCAGCACCAGCAGCAGCCACAACCATTCACGACGCCTAACCGAATTTCGCACATCTTCCGACTTCCGACCTCCGACTTCTTCCCCCTCTCCTCCGCGCAGCACCCGGCGCACAATGACATTCAGCCGGATCGCAACGGAAAGAGCTCCCGCACCGAGAAGCACCGCATTGATCGTCACCGCCCAATAAGTTCCCCATCGAGCAAAATCTTCCGGACCCGGCTTATCACTCGCCAGCGCCGCCCACCATTCACCGCGCATCATCCGGTAACTCAGAATCCCCAGCACCAGCGCCATCACCGCCAGCACCAGCCCCGGCCCCAACCAGTGCCGCACCCGCGCATCGCTCAAGGCTTTCTTGAAATTCGTCTCCACAAGCATCGCCCATCATAGCCGTCCTGCGCCGCTGCCAAATGCAAAGTTTCAGCTTTTGCCTGTTGTGCTTTCCAATATGTGTTTTGTAATTCGGCATCCTCAATCCCAGCCCATGCCCTCAAAAAAATCCAAACCGGCCGACGCCCTGCGCTCGCGTCTGACCATCCCGGAATACGCCATGGCCCTGGCCCACGTCGCCAGCCTGCGCTCCGAGGATCCGTTCCGCAAAGTCGGCGCCGTGGCCTTCGACCACGACAACCGCGTCATCGGCACCGCCTACAACGGCCTCGCCCCCGGCTTCGATGCCGATCATGAATTCTGGCTCGACCGCGACCAGCGGCGCAAATTTATGCTCCACGCCGAGGTCAACCTCTGCTCCCTCTTCACCCGCGGCAACGTCAAGCTCATCGCCTGCACCACGGAACCCTGCACCAGTTGCACGCAAATGCTCGCTGCCTATGGCGTCAAAGAAATCTACTTCCGCGACGGCTATCCCGACTCCGAAGCCCGCGCCATCTGCGATCTCTACGGCATCAAGCTCACCCAGCTCACGGATTACCCTTTGATCATCTCAGAGTTTGATTCCCCAAAGTAGTCCGCCTGTCCTCAGGCGGTTCATATGGAAGAACCGCCTGAGGACAGGCGGATTACTTCCCCTTCCCAAGCTTCTTCTCCTTACCAGAGCCATCCGTAAACGGCGACTTTTCAAAGATCACGTCATCGCTCACACGCGGATCGTGTTCCTTCTTCAGCAAATCCATCAGCTGCGTTTCCATCTTCTTCTTTGCCTCTGCAAAAGCAGGTTCGTTCGCCACATTCTTCGTCTGATCCGGATCAATACGTAGATCATAGAGTTCGTCGCCAGGCCGCACGGCGAACGCCAGATCGTAGAGCTGCTTCATATCCGCATCATGCCGATGCGCGACGTAATACGCCTTCGTCGGACTCGCATCCATATCGGCGTAGGCGACAAAGGTAGATTTTTCCAGTTCATCTGCGGTCGGCTCGCTCATATCAGTCACCATCTTGGGCGAACCCATCGGCCAGCGTTCCGGCGCGAAGTTTTTGATGTAGAGAAATTCCTTCGTGCGGATCGCGCGATGCGGATAGGGCAGATTGCCATCGCGCGCGATATCGACGTGCCTTTCCCGGCCGGTGACGACCCAGGTGCGAGTTTCATCCACTTGACCAGATTTATCCGAACTCAACGTCGGCCACAAACTCCGCGCGCTCATGCCTGCCGGCTTCGCCACTCTGGCGCTTTCCAGAAACGTCGCCGCCAGATCCGGCAGCCAGACAAAGTCCTCCACGACACGAGGCGGCGGCCCCCCTGCAAAAGATCCAATCTTAGGATAACTGTTGATCCCAGGTCCCGCTGCGACAAGCGCGACGTTGGTGCCAAAGTCATACAAGTTGCACTTCCCACGCGGCATGCCGCCCATGCCATGATCCCCGCTGATGAAAATCTGCGTGTTCGCCATCTCGCCGCGCTTTTGGAGAATTTCAAAAATCGCCCCGCAGCTCGCATCCCACGCCTGCGCCTCGCCCAGGTAGTCGGCCAGGTCTTCTCGAATCTCCGGCACATCTGGCAGAAACGCAGGCACCTTCCCTTTCAGCGTATCCGGATCGATGCCCCACAACGCCTTGCCCGATCCCTTCACCCAGATGCGATGCGTGTTGGTCGGGCCAAACCAGAAAGTCCACGGCTTGCCCTCCTTGTTCGCATCGAGGAACGTGGTGAAGTTTGCGCGCACCTGATCCAGCAGCTTCTGCTTGGCCGCCTCAACCGTCACGCCCTGCGAGACCAGCTTGGTCACATTGTGCGAGAACCCGTTCATATCTCCGCCCGCCTGCTGATACGCGTATTTCTGCCCGCCGATTGGCGCGTCCGCCGGCGTGCCGGGACCCCACACTTTATACATTTTCCCAAGATGATACCCCGAGTCTCGCAGCAGCAGTGGCCAGGAAGGAATCGACGAATCCCAAACAGCGTCTCTCAAGATCGCGCCTCGGCCTGTGTTGAAGAAATAGCGACCCGACAGCAGCGCACTCCGGCACGGCGTGCATGAAGGCGAACCGACGAATGCATTCTTGAACACGACTCCGCGCGACGCAATTTCGTCGATGTTCGGCGTCTGCACCACGTCGTTCAAGTTCTGCAGGCCATCGAGCCCCTTGTAGCAACTTGCGTAGCGCCCCCAGTCGTCCGCGAAGCAGAGTAAGATGTTCGGCCGCTTCTTCGTGTCGGCGGCTTGGGACAGAGCGAGACCGAGGAATAAAATAAAGGTGATGATTCGAGAGATCATGGGCAATTGAATGATAAGGCACAATCACGAGGTCAGCAGCCCTTGCAGATACTTCCCCATTTCGACGCGCATATCTTCCCGTTGCAATGCAAATGCGACATTAGCCTTCACAAAGTCGATCTTGTTCCCAATATCGTGACGGCGTCCAGCATACTTCACCCCAAAGAGCAACTCGCGCTTCATAAGCGATGCCATCGCGTCGGTCAGTTGCAGTTCACCTCCTTTGCCGGGCGGTGTTCGATCCAGTTCTTCAAAAATCGACGGCGATAAAATGTAGCGCGCACTGACAGCTAATCGCGACGGTGCCTCTTCCGGCCTGGGCTTCTCGATGAACTTTTCCGCGCGAATCACGCCCGGCTCGATATCCGCGCCACCCATGATGCCGTAGCGGCAGACCTTCTCGAGCGGCACCTCTTCCAGTGCCACCACAGAGCCGCCGTGTTTTTCATGCACGTCCATCAACTGCCGCGTGACCGGCTTTGCGCCTTCGCTCGCCGAAACCAGCGCATCGCCCAGCAGCACCGCAAACGGTTCATCGCCCACCGCTTCCCGTGCGCAACGCACCGCGTCACCCAGTCCGCCCATCTTGGGTTGCACGATGTAAGTGATGCGCGGCAGCCGGTTTAATTTGAGCAATTCTTCGAGTGCATCGGTTTTGTTTTTCGCAGCGAGTTCGGCTTCCAGTTTTTCATTAGCTGCAAAATGCTCGCGGATCGCGCGCTTGCTGTCGCTCACGATGATGATGATTTCCGTGATTCCACTCGCCGCTGCTTCCTCGACGACGTATTGAATCACGGGCTTATCCACAATGGGCAGCATCTCCTTGGGCACCGCCTTGGCGATGGGCAGAAAGCGGGTGCCAAATCCAGCGGCGGGGATGACGGCTTTGCGGACAGGTTTGATCATGAGAGGCAGAGTGCTCGGCGCGTGAATTACGGGTGAAGATGAATTTATGCCTGCGGCCTAGTCCGCAACAATCCTCGGGCGGATCACCGCCACGCCCATCGGCTCCAGCGTTTTTGTGAGCTGCTCGAACATCGCATCATTCTCGTAAGTCCCGACGATCGCACCGCCGCTGCCGGTGAACTTGGCGCTGGCACCGCACTCGCGCGCGGCCTCGACCATGTCGATGTTCCCCTGGCTGATTTTGTAGAGCCGGCGACGCAGATCAAAATTCTCATTCAAGAGCGGGCCGATTTCGCGACCGCGACCGGCGAGCAGCATTTCCTTCACGCGCTCGGCCAATCCGGCCCAGTGATACATCGCGCTCACGACTTCGCGTTCGCCTCGGTTCCAGCGGCTGCGGATGTCATTGTGGAAGACCTCGGTGCCTTCGCTGAGCTGCTTCGTGTAGGCGACGTAGAGATTGGGCAGCAGCTTGGCGTCGAGTTCCTCGTAAATTCCGCAGCTCTCTTTTTCCAGATGGCCGCGGTTGAAATCCATGAAGACCACTCCCTCGTAGACTTGGATGACGCGATCCTGCAGGCCGGCGGGAATTTTCAACTCGTCATTCTCCACGCTGAGGATGACGCCGGGCTGGATGTGCTTCGGGATCTCGACTTTGTAAAATTCCATCAATGCCCGAAGACAGGCGCAAATAATCGCGCTGGAGCCAGCCATGCCCACCTGAGGCGGGACGTTGCTTTCATATCGGAGCGTGAAATTGCGACCGTGTAGTTTGACCCCTTCTTTCGCGCACCAGCCGTGAAAGCGTTTCACCGTGGCCTTGAGCAAGCGAATGCCGCCATAGTAACCGTGCTGCTTCACATCACTCACCAGCTGATCGATGCTGGAGAAGACCGAGTGATCGCGATCGTTCGGCTCGATGTGCAGCTCCGGACTCTCGAATAACGTCACCGTTGCGCCGAAGTCGCGAATGATGAACGAGATCGTCTTGCCGTAGTAACCGTCGGAGGGATTGCCAACAAGGCCAGCGCGGGCATGAGCGGTTTTGCGGATGACCATTCGGTGAGAGGATGAGGAAAGCCCGAATCCTAATACCGGAGGCGCAAATGCTCAAGATGAAACGTTTTGCCCGCTCTCGCACCCGCAGAAAGCTATGGAGCTTCGCGTAGCTGGATGACCATGGTCTTCGCGGCTGCGGGGAGAGCTTCCATATTTCCCGCGTTCTCACGAATGTGGCTACGAAATTATTAAACCCGCCCTAAAATGCGCCAGGCAGACCCTTTGGGCCCTGGCAGGGTATGTTTCCGCAATGCACCGCAATATTTTCTTCAACACTTTCGGCATTAAACCGTCTGTTATGCGCGTATACTCTTTTACAAAATCATTATGAATCATAACCGGATCAAACAAATCATCTTGGGCGGTGCAGGCTTGCTTGGTGCAGTCGCGCTTGTCATGGCGGAAACAGATAAATCCAAGGCCAGCGTGGCGGACTTCGACGCCAAAATCACACGAGATATCAGCGAGGTGCGCAGCGCCAATCCCGCCCTGGCCGGATTTGCCGACGTCGTGCAGAAGATCATGCCCAGTGTGGTCAGCATCAGCACATATTCGAAGAAGGCCACCCGCCAAGGATTTGGTGGCGGCGGTCCCAGCGAGGAAGAATTGAACAGCATCCCACCATGGTTTCGTCAGTGGTTTGAGGAGCAGCAGCAGGGGCAGGGCCCCCGCAAACGCCAATCCCCGCAGCAACCGAGGAAGCCTGTGCAGACTGGCTTGGGATCGGGCGTACTCTTGACCGACAACGGCTACATCATGACCAACAACCATGTCGTGGACGGTGCGGACCAACTGAAAGTCATCGTCGGCGACAGGGCTGCGAAGGAATACGACGCCAAGGTCATCGGCACCGACCCGCAGAGCGACATCGCCCTCATCAAGATCGAAGGTAAGGGTTTTCCACACGCCACTATCGGCGACAGTTCCAAACTTCGCGTGGGTGACATCGTGCTCGCCCTCGGTTCGCCCATGGGACTGGATCAATCTGTCACCCACGGTATTGTCAGTGCCCTGGGCCGCAGCAACATGGGCATCATCGGCACCGCCAAACAGGCCGGCTTTGAAAACTTCATCCAGACCGACGCCGCCATCAATCCTGGCAACTCCGGCGGCCCACTCGTGGACAGCCAGGGCCGCGTGATCGGCATCAACTCCGCAATCGAAACCCGCAGCGGCATGTTCTCGGGAATCGGGCTTGCGATTCCCATCAACATGGCGCTCAACAATGTTCATGACCTCCTCGCGGGTGGCAAGGTGGAGCGCGGGTTTCTTGGAATTCAAATGGGTGAGGTGGATCCCAGCATGGTTGATTTCCTCGGTTTGAGTGATGAGAACGGCGTGACCGTCTCCATGATCGTACCCAACTCGCCCGCGCAGAAAGCCGGCTTCTCTGAGGGGGATGTCATTATCACCGCCCTGGGTGAGAAGGTGCAGGATCTGTCAAAGCTCCGCCTCATGATCAGCTCACAGCGTCCGGGAACGGATGTGAAATTTGGCGTTGTGCGCATGAACGAAAAAACCCGCAAACCCGAGCGCAGGGAACTGGTCGCTAAGCTCGACAAGCTCCCGGAAAATCCTGGTCTGGCCATGGAGAAACCCAAGCCCGCCACACCCAAGTCCGCTGCCAGCTCTTTCCTCGAAGGCGTGCGAGTGGAGAACATCACGGACGAACTTCGTCAGAATTACAACATCGAGAAAGAGGTTCAGGGCGTTGTAGTGACCAACGTGGATGAAAAAAGCCAGGCTTACAAAGTCGGGCTGGAAGAGGGCGATGTGATCACCCAGGTGAATCGCAAAGCCGTCACCACTCTCAGTGAAGCCGGCGAGAACAAGGGGCAGCCCGGAGAGATTGTTCAACTCAAAATTCTCCGCAGCGGCCAGACCAAGTTCCTCGCGGTGAAGAGCTGATATTATTTCAGTTCAAGGATCGGAAGAAGTGGGCGCGCACCGGCAAGTGGCACAGGTTTGCAACCTGTGTGTCGCCCGACCATTCTGGTCGGCTCAAGTTGGAACCAGCCCCGGCAGAATGCCCGGGCGACACACAGGCTCTGAAAGCCTGTGCCACCCGGCACTGTTTTCACCAAGCGCCGCCCATGGCCTTGATGAGCGCTACCGTCGCATTCAGCCTGCGTAATTGCAGATCGAGGGAATTCCGTTCCGCGGCGAAAGCCGCGGCCTGAACGATGACGACGTTGATATAACCCAGCGTCCCGGCCTTGTATTGATTGGTCGCGATGCGCTCGCTCCCCAGTGCGGCACGCAACGCTTCATCTTGCGCGATGGATTCTTCGGCGAGAATGCGCAGAGTCGCCAGCGCGTCCTCCGCCTCCTGCAATGCCGTTAGGACAGTCTGGCGATAGTCTGCCACGGTTCCCTTCCAAGCGGCGTCCGCCTGAGCCTTGTCCGCGATGCGCTGGCCCCGGTCGAGAATCGGCTCCGCCAGATCCACGCCCAGCGACCAGAAATTGTTCGATTTGGCGAACAGATCGGCCAGCCCACGCCAGCCCGTATCCGCATTGAGCACCAGGCTGGGGAAAAATGCGGCGCGCGCCACGCCAACCCGTTCGTTGGCGGCGGCGACGCGGCGTTCCGCCGCAGCGATGTCAGGACGGCGCTGCAGCAGGGTTGACGGTGCTGCCGCAGGCAATGAAGGAATGCCTCTGGCCAGCGTGGCTTCTTTAAGACCAAAGCTTGCGGGCACCCGGCCAGTGAGCGCGGCCAAGGCGTGCTCAAGAGTCGCGCGCTGCACGCCGACTTCGATCAAGGCGACGCGCGCGTTGGCCAGTTGCGTCTGGGCCAGCGCGATGTCAGCTCCGGAGGCGACACCTTGAGCTTCGCGGTTTTTCGTGAGATCGAGGGACTTCTGATAACTGGCCACTTCATTTTCCAAAAGTCGTTTCTGCGCATCAGTGGCGCGCAATGAGAAGTAGGTTTGTGCCGCCTGTGATTGCAGGCTCAGCAGGGTGGATTCAACATCAGCCTGTGCCGCTTGGGCATCGGCAGTGGCGGCACCTGCTCCACGGCGCAAGCGGCCCCAGAGATCCGCCTCCCAAGCCGTGGCGAAAAAGACCGAACGGGATTTCTGCAAACCCGAGCCGCGGCTGGTAAGCGAGTTGGGATTCGTCGAGCCGCCCCCTGAACCGCTCTTGCTGCGCGTGGCGGAAGCGAAGGCGTCGAGGGTGGGAATAAATGCCATCTTCGCGGACTTGAGCAACGCGGCAGTTCCTTCGGCGCGCGCGGCGGCGGATTGCAGCGACTGGTTGGAAACTTCCACGGCTTTCATGATCGTGTTCAGCTCCGCATCATAAAAAATGCTCCACCAGTCACCGCGCGGCAGATGCGCTGCTGGCCTGGCCAGCTTCCAATCACCGCTTTCTTTGAAGCGCGTGGGCATCTCCATCTCCGGCGCCCGGTATTCCGGCGTAAAGTTACAGCCGCCACCGAGAGCGATAAACAATGGCAGGGTGATGCGCGGGAAGGTCATCATGATGCGGGTGAAAGATCGGTGGGCGGCAAAGCAGGCCCGATGTTGCGTCGGCTGCGAAATATTTTCAAGGACCATAGCCGGATGCTGTCCAGGACCAGATACACCACGGGCGTCGTGTAGAGCGTAAGCGCCTGGCTGACGATCAGTCCTCCCACCACCGCCACGCCCAGCGGGCGGCGCAGCTCCGATCCCGTGCCGGTGCCCAACGCCAGCGGCAGCGCGCCGAGCAGCGCCGCAGCCGTGGTCATGAGGATCGGACGCAGCCGGAGCTGACAGGCCTGGAAGATGGCGTCGCGCGAACTGAGGCCGTTCTCGCGTTCGGTTTGCAACGCGAAGTCGATCATCATGATCGCGTTCTTTTTCACGATGCCGATGAGCAGGAAGATGCCAATCATGGCCATCACACTGAACTCCATGCCGCAGGCCGACAATGCCAGCAGCGCACCCGCACCCGCGGACGGTAGCGTGGAAAGAATGGTGAACGGATGGAGCAAGCTTTCATACAAGATGCCGAGCACCAGGTAAATGACCAGCAGCGAGACAACGATGAGAACCGGCATGCTGTCCATGGAAGCCTGGAAGGCGCCGGCCGTTCCTGAAAAGCTGCATTGCACATCTTCAGGAATGCCGAGCCGTTGCACGGCATCCGTGACGGCGGCGCTCGCCCTGGCAAAGTCGATGCCGGGAGCGATGTTGTAGGAGAAAGTCAGCGCGGCGAACTGACCCTGATGGCTCACGGACAATGGCGCGGGAGCAGTTTCCCAGTGCGAGAGCTGGCTGAGCGGCACCAGATCGCCGGCGGCGCTGCGCACCATCACATGCTCAAGGGCGGCGGGATCATCGTTCTGCGAGGCTTCGAGCACCACGCGGTATTGATTCAATGGCGCATAAATCGTGGAGACGAGCCGCTGGCCGAATGAACTGTTCAGCGCGGCATCAACGGCCTGCATGGTGACGCCCAGTCGGGCGCAAGTTTCGCGGTCGATGATCAGCCGGGTGACCGTGCCCTTGTCTTCGAAATTGCTGTTCACGTCGGTGAGTTCCTTGAGGCCGAGCAGGGCCTGTCTCACGCGAGGCTCCCACTCGCGCAGCGCGTTGAGGTCACTGGCCTGCAACGTGTATTGATACAATGAGCGGCTGGAGCGCGCGCCCACTCGCAAATCTTGCGAGGGCATGAGATAGAGGGATGCACCCGCGATCTTTGCCAGCTTCACGCGGAAGCGCGCCAGCACAATTTCACTGGATTCACGCTCGGCTGCTGGCTTCAACGCTACAAAAAACATGCCGCTGTTTTTTGCTCCGCCCATGTGCGTGCCCGCGCCCGTGCTGGCGCTCACAGAGGCGACGGCCGGATCGTCCTGCACGATTTGCGCGACGGCGACGAGCTTCTCGCGCATGGCCTGGAACGAGATGTTTTGATCCGCGCTAATGTTGCCGATGAGCAGTCCGTTGTCCTGCTGCGGGAAGAAGCCCTTGGGCATCGTGACATAGAGCCAGCCACTCAACGCCACGACGCCGGTCAAGGCGATCAGCGTCAGCCAGCGGTGTCGCAGCGCTATGGAAAGAGTGTCCGCGTAGAACGATTGCAGCCAGTGAAACGCCTTGTCCGACTGCCGGGCGAAAAATCTAGGCGCACGCTGCTCCTTGTTGCCGACGAGCAGGCGGGCGCACATCATCGGCGTGGTCGTCAGCGAGACCACCAGCGACACGGCGATGGCCGCCGACAGCACCACCGCAAACTCGCGAAACAGCAGGCCCATCAGCCCGCCCATGAGCAATATTGGAATGAACACGGCAATGAGCGAGACGCTCATCGCCACAACGGTGAACGTTACTTCGCGGGTGCCGCGTCGAACGGCTTCCTTGACCGGCATGCCATTCTCAACATGTCGCGTGACGTTCTCAAGAACGACCACCGCATCATCAACGACAAAGCCGGTGCTGATCGTCAGCGCCATGAGCGACAGGTTGTCCAGGCTGTGGCCGAAGAGATACATGATCCCGAAGGTGCCGAAGAGCGATACCGGCACCGCGACACCCGGAATCAACGTGGCCCGGAAGCGGCGCAGAAAAGCAAACACCACCAGTACCACCAGCGCCGTGGCGATGAACAAAGAACGCTGCACCTCCTTGATGGACGCGCGGATCGTGACCGTCCGCTCCATCGTGACCGACAGATTCATCGATGGCGGGACCAGCGCCTGCAACTGTGGCATCAGGGCTTTGATCTTGTCCACCACCTCGATGATGTTCGCTCCCGATTCCCGGAACACCACCAGCGAGACCGAGGCTTTGCCGTTGGAGCTGCCGTAGTTGAACGCATCCTGCGTGCCGTCCTCGATACGGCCGAGATCGGCCAGCCGGATGGCCGCGCCGCTTTTGTAGCTTACGATGACATTCTTGTATTCCGCGGCCTTGGAGAGCTGATCGCTCGCGACCACCTGCCAGCGGCGGTCGCCATCTTCGATTACGCCTTTTGGCCGGTTCACATTCGAGGCGGCGATGGCGCTGCGTACATTCTCCATCGTGAGGTTGGCGCGCGTCAACGCCGGCATGTCCATCGTTGCTCGCACCGCAGGCAGCGAACTGCCGCCCACGCTCACGTTGCCCACCCCGTCCACTTGCGAGATTTTCTGCGTGAGCACGGTCGAGGCCACGTCATACATCTGCCCCGGCGTCATGACTTCCGAGGTCAGCGCCATGATCAGGATCGGCGAATCCGCCGAGTTTGATTTGCGGTAGCTCGGATTGCTTGGCATCCCGCTGGGCAGAAGGCTGCCCGCGGCGTTGATGGCCGCTTGCACCTCGCGCGCTGCGGCGTCCACCGACCGGCTCATTACAAACTGCAGACTGATGCGCGTGCTACCCATGGAAGAGCTCGATGTCATCTCAGTCAGTCCCGCGATGCGTCCCAGAGAGCGCTCCAAAGGCGTAGCCACTGTGGCCGCCATCGTCTCCGGACTCGCTCCCGGCAGCGATGCGGACACCGAGATCGATGGGAAATCCACCTTCGGCAACGGCGCTACCGGCAGATAAAAATACGCCAGTCCACCGGACAACGCGATGGCCAGAGTGGCCAGCGTCGTTGCCACAGGTCGGTCGATGAAGGTGTCGGTGAAGCTCATGCGATCGCCCGCTGTTCAGGTTCCACTTTCTCGCGCCGCGCCGGAGCAAGACTATCGAACATCAAATAAATCACCGGCGTGGTGAACAGGGTGAGCAACTGGCTGACCAGCAGACCGCCGACCATTGTGAGACCGAGCGGATGGCGCAGCTCAGAGCCTTCACCGCTGCCCATCATCAATGGCAGTGCGCCAAACAGAGCGGCCAGTGTCGTCATCAAGATCGGACGAAACCGCAGCAGACAGGCTTGGTAAATGGCCTCGCGTGGCGACATCCCCTGTTCGCGCTCGGCTTCCAGCGCGAAGTCGATCATCATGATCGCGTTCTTCTTCACGATGCCGATGAGGAGCACGATGCCGATGATGGCCATGACTCCGAGTTCCGTGTGAGTTAGCTTCAACGCCAGGAGCGCGCCAACTGCGGCGCTGGGCAGCGTTGAAAGAATGGTCACCGGATGAATGAAGCTCTCATAGAGAATGCCCAGGACGAGATACATCACGACGATCGCCGCGAGGATGAGCAGCAGTTGATTGTCGAGCGCGCCTTTAAAAGCCAGCGCCGCGCCTTCGAATTCAATCTCAATGCTCTCCGGCATGGCGGTTTCGCGTTTGATGTGGTCAATTTCCTCCACGGCCGCGCCGAGGGCGACTCCGGATGCGAGATTAAAACTCACGGTGACGACGGGGAACTGATCCTGATGAGCGATGGCCAGGCTCGCGGGTTCCTCGACGATCTTCGCGATGGTGTTGAGCAAGATTTGCTGGCCTCCCGTGCCGGGGACGCGCACGTGATCAAAGGAGGCCAGTCCCTGTTGAAACTCCGCGCCGTGCTCCAGCACGACACGATACTGGCCGCTCTGCGTGAAGATGGTGGAAACCAGACGCTGGCCGAATGCATTGTAGAGCGCGGCATCGATGGCGGCCGCAGTCACACCGAGACGACCGGCAGTATCGCGATCAATCACGACCCGCGCCTGAAGTCCATTGTCGAGCAAGTCATCAGCGACATCGGCCAGCAGTGATGATTCCTTCAGACGTTGCACAAGTTTTGGCGTCCAAGTTTGCAACGCCGCCATGTCGGGCGATTGCAAAGTAAGCTGATACTGGGTGCGGCTCAGGCGATCTTCAATCGTGAGATCTTGCACGGGCTGAAGATACAGTTGTGCGCCGGGCATGGACTTGGCCCGGTCTTGCAGGCGGCGCACGATCTGCCCGGCGCTGGCATCGCGCTCATGGCGCGGTTTCAAGTTGATTAGCAGCCGGCCGCTGTTGGGCGCGGTGTTCACGCCATCAACTCCAATGAACGACGACACGCTTTGGACACCGGTATCTTCGAGCGCCAGCTTCGTCAGTTCCTGCGTGCGCCGGCCCATCGCGGCAAACGAGGTGTTCTGCGGCGCCTCAACGATGCCCTGGATGATCCCGGTGTCCTGCGCGGGGAAGAAGCCCTTGGCCACATCTAGATAAAGCACCACCGTCGCGGCCAGCGTGGCCAGAAAGACGAGCATCGTCGTGGCGCGATGGTCGAGCACCACGCGAAGCACCCGGCCATAGAGCGCGATGATGGAGTCAAAACCGCGGGCGACCATGCTGGCGATGGGGCCTTCCCGGCGTTGCTGAAGCAGGCGGGCGCACATCATCGGCGTCAGCGTGAGCGAGACGATCGCCGAGATGACGATGGCGATCGCCATCGTGATCGCGAATTCGCGGAACAAGCGGCCCACGACATCCTGCATGAACAGCAGCGGGATCAGCACGGCGATGAGCGAGAGCGTGAGCGAAATGATGGTGAAGCCGATCTGCCGCGCGCCCTTGAGCGCCGCCCGCATCGGGGCTTCGCCTTTTTCGATGTAGCGCATGATGTTCTCGATCATCACGATGGCGTCATCAACCACGAACCCGGTGGCGATGGTCAGCGCCATGAGGGTGAGATTGTTCAGGCTGAAGCCGCAGAACCACATCGCGCCGAACGTGCCCACGAGCGACAGCGGCACCGCCACCGCAGGAATAATGGTGGCGCGCAGGCTGCGCAGGAAGACGAAGATCACCGCGACCACCAGCCCGATGGCCAGCAGCAGTTCGGTCTCCACGGCATCCACCGACGCCCGGATCGTGGTCGTGCGATCCGTCAGCAGCGTGATGTCCACTGCGGGCGGCATGGTTTCGCGCAGTTTCGGAAGCAGGGCTTTGATGCGGTCCGCCACCTCAATGACGTTGGCACCCGGCTGGCGCTGCACATTGACAATGACAGCGGGCTGCGTGTCAGCCCACGCGGCCAGACGAATGTTCTCGGCGGCATCGACGACATCAGCGACGTCGCTCACGCGAACTGCCGCGCCGTTTTTCCAGGCGATGACCAGCTTGCGATAGTCATCGGGGGAGATCAGTTGATCGTTGGCATCGACAGTGCTGCTGCGTGTGGCGCTGTCGAAACCGCCCTTGGGCTGATTGACATTTCCCGCCGCGATGGCCTGGCGCAAATCCTCGGTGCTGAGTCCGCGTGCAGCGAGCGCAACAGGATTCGCCCGGATGCGCACCGCCTGTCTCATGCCGCCGCTGAGAGAGACCAGCCCGACGCCGTTGATCTGCGAGAGCTTGGGCGCAAGCCGGGTGTCGGCCACATCCTGCACTTTGATCAGTGGCAATGTTATCGAAGTGAGTGCCAGCGTGAGGATCGGCGCGTCAGCCGGGTTGACCTTGTTGTAGATCGGCGGATTAGGCAGATCAGCCGGCAGCAGATTGGAAGCGGCATTCATGGCGGCCTGCACGCTTTGTTCCGCGATATCGAGCGCCAGCCCGAGCGAGAATCGCAGTGTGATCACCGATGAACCGCCGCTGCTGATGGAATACATCTGTGTGAGGCCGGGCATCTGGCCGAACTGCCGCTCGAGCGGTGCCGTGACCGAGGAGGTCATCACCTCGGGGCTCGCGCCGGGATACAGCGTGGTGACTTGAATCGTCGGATAATCCACCTGCGGCAGGGCAGACACCGGCAGCAGACGATAAGCCAGCGCACCCGCCAGCAGTATCGCAACCATCAACAGCGTGGTCGCGACCGGGCGCTCGATGAAGATGCGGGAGGGGTTCATGGAATCTGCGCCGCACCCTTGCCTTGCTTGGAGCCGTCATGCTTGTCCTCTCCATTCCTCCTCTCGGCTAGCGGTGCGCCCGTCGGGCCGCTGGGTTCGATGACATCAACCTTCGCGCCGTCGCGCAGACGATCCACGCCCTGAGTCACCACCTTGTCGCCAGGTTTCAAGCCTTCCCGGATCAGCGTCCGGTCACCGCGCATCGCGCCAGTCGTCAGGTTTTGCAGCTTTACGGTTCCATCATCATTCAGCACATAGGCATAAGCACCACGCGCGCCGCGTTGAATGGCCGTGGCCGGTGCCACGGTGGCCTTGGGCACGACATCCACCAGCAGCCGGGTGATGACGAATTGATTCGGAAACAATGCCCCGTCCTCATTCGGCAGTTCCGCCTTGAGTTTGAGCGTGCCGGAGGTAAGATCAATCTGGTTGTCCGTGGTCAGCAGCCTGCCGCGGCCGATCGGCTGGTTCATCTCCCTGTCCAGCACTTCCACGGGCACGGCATCGCTGCCAGCCAGACGTTTGCGCACGACGGTGACCCGTTCCTGCGGGATGGAAAACACCAGTCCCACGGGATTCATTTGTGTGACGATCACCAGGCCGTTGGCGTCGCCGGGATGGATCATGTTGCCGGCATCAATCTGCCGCAGGCCCACGCGACCGGTGATCGGCGACGTGATCTTCGCGTAGCTCAACTGCAGTTCCGCGCTGGCGATAGCCGCGAGATCCGAGATGATGGTCGCGTCATATTGCCGGACGAGCGAGGCCTGGGTATCAACTTTTTGTTTCTCGATTGAATCTTGTTTGAGAAGAGATTCGTAACGCGCGAGATCGGCCCGCGCATTTTCCAGCAACGCCTGGTCGCGCGCCAGCTGGCTCTTTGCTTGATCGAGCTGCACCTGGAATGGACGCGGATCAATCTCGGCGAGCAGGTCGCCCGCCTGCACCACCTGGCCCTCGGTGAAGTGAACTTTCTTGAGTTCGCCATCCACCCGGCTGCGCACGGTGACGACGTTCAAGGGTGTGACTGTGCCCGCGATGTTGAGCCATTCCTCGAAGTCCTCCTGCTTCACTTCCTCCACGCTGACTGGGACCGGTCCACCACTCGCGCCGCGCATGCTGCGCTTGGTGCCTTTGCCGAAAGCCATCGCCGCCGTGTCGACATCAATGCGTTGTGTCCACCACCACCATCCACCTCCAGCGAGCAGAGCCAGGATGAGGATGAAACAACCCGCACGGCCTTTGGCGGGCGGCGGGGAAGGAAGGGAATGGGATTCACTCATGTCGGGCGCGGCGGGAATAGAGATGATAACGTAGGAACGTGCACATTGTTTACGCCTGGAGTTCAACCCCGCAAAGATATTACCGTTGCAGTGGCGAGCTCATGGCGCGTTTCCGTGAATACTGGCAGGATTATCCGGAGATTTGTTGCCTCTGGCATCTGCTTTCGGTAAAATGTTTGCATGGAAACCATGCTCGACAGACCGCCCGCCCCTGTTGCGTGGTCGGAGCTGGTGCCGGGGCCCTTTGATGAGGCGCGTATTCGCGAAGCCACGGTTCGGGCTCGGGAACAGGTCGGTGGCCGGGCGGATTTGGCTTTTGTCTTCGCATCTTGCGATCTGCAAAACTCGCTGCGCGATGTTTTGGAACTGGTGCAAATCCATGCGCACTGCCCGCGCATCGTGGGCTGCTCCGCCGGCGGACTCATCGGCATCGGATGCGAAGACGAGGGAGCATCGGGTTTCTCGCTGCTGCTGCTGCGCATGCCGGGCGCGGAGTTTTCTCTGATGGAACTTCGGGATGCCGCCGACTTGAGGCGCGTGCGACAGTGGAACGATGACTGCAACGGCTGGATCGTGCTGGGCAATCCGGTGCATCTCGGCGAGGACTGGATGACAGAATGGAATACAACGGTCGGCACCACCTGCACCTACGGCGGGCTCGCCAGCGGCAGTTCTCAAGGTGAGGATCTCTTCATCTTCACCGACGCCGGAGTGAGTGATGCCACGGCCATCGCTGTGGGCTTTCGCGGTGCGGTGAAGCTTTCCGGCATTGTCAGCCAGGGTTGTCGCCCCATCGGCGAACCACTCACGATCACTCGCGCGGAGAATAATCTCATTCATCAGCTCGCCTGCAAAAACGCCTACGAGCAACTCCAGTCCACCTACTGTTCTGTCGCCGAAATAACTATTCTTTTAAGCCGCCTTGCGCCGCTTCCTGCTCGTGCAACCCGGACTGATTTCCTCAAGCCGTTTGCGGCATCTCTCGATCTTGGCGAGGATGGCTTCGGCCGTGGCCGTCC
>VFKE01000103.1 GCA_009885695.1 Verrucomicrobiota bacterium
CGAGCAAGGCGGCGACATGTCGCCGGTTGAGACCTTTCTTCAAAAGCGCAATTGCACGTGATCGCAGCTCATCAAGTTGAAGAGGGGAAAGGGTGCGGGCATCTCTTTGTTTCATTCGCTAAAGATAGCCTAACTCAGTAAAAAGTCACTACTTTTTATTGCCGGGTTAATATTAAGGGAATACACAAGCAGCCATCCTGGTCTTGGCTTGATTTTGTGAACCTTTTCGTTTCTTTCGGCCAATTCTCACTGCTGTTTCAGATTCATTCATCCGAGCTCGCAATGATCAACTCCGCACCATAAACCGGGCGCGGCATTTCCCGCGGATCGCACAAGACGCGGATCATTCGATCGAAAGCCGCCCGGCCGCGCACGATCTCAATTTCCACGCGCAGGAAACAAATTGGGAAATCCTCCGGCGGCGGCATCACTGGAAAACGAACGAAATCCTTCTCGGTGGTCACGATCATCCGCACATCGCGCCGCACGCAGCGGTCCACGAACTGCTGGATGTCCTTGATGGAAAATCGATGGTGGTCGGCGAAATGGCGCGTGAGATCAACCTTGGCCCCCAGCTTCTTCAAGCCATCCTCAAAGCTGGCCGGCACCGCGATCCCGCTGATGGCGCCGATATGCGCTCCATAGAGCTGATCCAGTGGAATTTTTTTGCGCGTGTGGATGTTCTCCAGATGCATCGGCCGATGGCGACATTCGATGATCTCGGCCACGCGGTTGTGTTTGCGCAGTTCGGCGATGAGCTCCGAGTTGTCACCTTCACCGCATTTGGTGAGAAAAACATAGCTCGCGCGCTTCAAGTGTCTGGGCGGCTCGCGCAGCGTGCCGCGCGGCAGCAGAAAGCCGTTGCCCCACGGGGCCGTGCGGTCCACCAGCACCATGTCCATTCGATGCCGCAGACGGAGGTATTGCAGGCCGTCGTCTAGGAGGAGCATATCCGTCTTGAAATGCTTGATGGCGTGGAGTCCGGCTTTCACGCGATCCTTGTCCACCACCACCGGCACTCCCGGAAGATTGTGCGCCAGCATGAACGGCTCGTCACCGGCGACATGAGAGTCGAGCAACACCTTTTCCCCATCGCTTACGACACGTGGCGGCCGCGGAAGAGGCGCGATCCCGCGCAACTTCAGGAACCATTTTTTCCAGCGCGACATCTTGCGCACCCGCTTGCTTTTGTAGCCACGGCTGAGGATGGCCACCCGGCGTCCGTGCTTTTGCAGTTCGCGCGCCAACAACTCAGTCACCGGCGTCTTGCCCGTGCCACCGACGGTGAGGTTGCCAATGCTGATGACTGGCACGCCGAGGTGATGATCATGGATCAGGCGTTCACGATACAGTTTCAACCGAAGCCAGACCAGGCCCCTGTAGATCCACGAGAGTCCATGCAAAAAGCGGCGAAACAGCATCGGCCAGATGCCCGGCTTCCGGTGCAGGATGACCTCGATGGCCCACTGTTCCAGTTCGTCAAGCCGGTCTTTGATTTCCATGATGAGTGCGCAGGGTGACTGTTGCGGACTTATCGGCAACAGGCAAGCAGAGCCTGCCCCAACCTGAAATCCCAAGACATCCACACTTTTTTCTTGTGCCTGATGACTATTGCCTTCATGCAGAGCCATGCCCCGCCCCGACAAGCGCACCGCCAGCCAACTTCGCAAAGTAACATTCATTCCAGGCATCGCGCCACATGCCCACGGGTCAGTGCTGGTCTCGTCCGGCAACACCCGCGTCATCTGCGCCGCCACCATCCAGGAGGAGGTGCCGCGCTGGATGAAAATGCAGGGCATTCCCGGCGGTTGGCTCACTGCGGAGTATTCCATGCTGCCCTACTCAACCCACGACCGGAAGCAGCGCGACATCAACAAGGGAAAACTCGACGGGCGCAGCTCGGAAATTCAGCGCCTCATCGGACGCAGCCTGCGCGCGGTGGTGGATCTCGGAAAACTCGGCCAGCGCACGTTATGCATCGACTGCGATGTGCTCCAAGCCGATGGCGGAACCCGCACCGCATCCATCACCGGAGCCTGTGTGGCCAGCGCGATTGCCTTCAACAAGCTCCTGCAAAAGGGCGTTATCACCCAGCAGCCACTCCGCCGGAAGGTCGCTGCGGTCAGCGTCGGCATCGTCAACGGTGAGGCCCTGCTCGACCTCTGCTATGAAGAGGACCGCGACGCCGAGGTCGACAGCAACCTCGTCATGACGGACGACGGCCAGTTTGTCGAAATCCAAAGCAGCGGCGAGGAGGCCACATTCAGCGAGACGCAGATGAATGCCATGCTCGCGCTCGGTAAAGCCGGCATCGCGGAACTTTGCAAACTGCAGCAGCAGGCGATTGATGAAGCGATGAAAATTGTTGATCCAACTGCCTCCGTGAACAATCCCTTCGCGGGTCTGGAGGAGCACTTCAAATGAGTGAAGCGGCATTGATCACAGTATGTGAAGTTCATTAGGGAAGCGCTGATTAATCGCAAGTAGAAGCAACGCACTCCGTCGCTGATCCCAGTGCCGCAAGCGGCGAGGGCGTCGCTTCTGCTCTTTGTTCAGCATTTCCTCAGGCAAACCGCACCACTGTTTGAATCAGCACAGGCACGGTAAATGTTGTGCGCACATTCCGGCATGCTAAAATTCCCCGATTTTGTGAACATGCAGAGCGCTGTCCCTTTGGAGTAGTGAAGCTGACATGGCTTCCATTTCTGGCAACGATCATGACGGGCTCAATTCATTGCGGACCCGCTCCGGCGTCCAGCCACATTCGCGCAGCGCGCGCAGGGACCGGGCGTCATCACGCTTGGCGAGACGCTTTCCGGTTTCGTCGGTGATGAGGCGATGGTGTTTCCAGATTGGCACTGGCAGGCCAAGCAGCTGCTGGAGCACACGATGCAGATGCGTCGCGGGAAGGAGGTCTTCGCCGCGTGTGACGAGGGTGATGCCCTGGGCCGCATCATCTACGACCACGGCAAGATGGTAGCTGGTCGGTGTGTCTTTACGCGCGAGCACGACATCGCCAAGCGGCGATGGATCGGCGATAAAAGTTCCGTGCGCGTAATCCTCCCAGACCAAATCGCGTGTGGAGAGGGCGAGTGCCTTCTCCACATCGAGTCGCAATGCGTAATCGCGTCCCGCAGCGATGCGTTCGCCAGCATCAGCGCGGGTGAGTTTTCTGCATGTTCCCGGATACAGCGGCCCGTCCGGTCCATGTGGTGCCTGGCCAGCACGGGCGATCTCCTCTTGAATCTCGCGGCGCGTGCAGAAGCATGGATAGAGTACGCCGAGTGATTTCAGATCATCCAGCGCAGCGCGATATTCTGCGAAGTGTTCGCTCTGCTTCCGCACGGGTTCCTCCCAATTCATACCCAGCCAGCGCAGGTCTTCGTAAATTGCCGCTTCGTATTCCGGCCGTGAGCGGGTGCTGTCGATGTCCTCCAGTCGCAGGAGATACCGGCCCTCGCCTCGACTTGCTTCATCCGCCGCGAACAGCGCCGCATAAGCATGGCCGAGATGCAGCCAGCCAGTGGGCGAAGGCGCAAAGCGGGTGATGACCATTTTGGAGTTAGGAGATAGAAGTTAGGAGTTGGAAAATGTTTCAGAGGACAGCCTGCCTCGCTCCAGAGTTTTTGTGTCCGCGCGTTGCGCGCACAATCCATCGCACATCATTTTGACAAACAACTCGTGGTGGAAGCTGTCGCCGCAAGTGAACACATCCGCCGCCGCGTAGCCGTGCTCCGGCCAGGTATGGATGGTCACGTGGCTTTCCGCGATGACGATGACTCCACTGACACCGTGAGGGCTGAAATGATGGAAGACGTCGGTCACATAGGTGCCGCCCGACTGCTGCACGGCATCCAGCATCAATGCACGAATGCCCGCGACCTCGCGCAGCTTTGCGTCGTCGCAGCCGTGGAGTTCGATGAGTGTGTGATGTCCAAGAATCATATTTTGCCGATTATTTTCAACACGGTGCGGGCCGCATCCGCGCCACGCGTGCAGGCTTCTTCAAAGATGGAGATGCCACTCAAGTCAGTGTGAGCGAAGGCGATCCGGCCCAGCGGTTGCGCCATCGCCGCGCGATCACTGCCGCTGATGAATCCCGGCACCGGGCGGATCATCCCGTGGCCCCAGAGCATGACATCGAGGTGCGACACGCGCTGCGACACGTCGGGATGCGCGGGCCGCAGGTCGGCCAGGATTTCGTCGCGCCACATTGTCCACGGTTTTTTCAGCGCCTCCTCACGGGCTTGCGGCGGCGGCGCGTGATCAAGGGCCTGATACCAGGTGAGCACGCTTTCGTTTGGAAAAGGATGAAGCGATTGATGCGTGGCCACCACATAGCCGAGCGAAGCGCTGTTACGCAGCACATTGTCCCAGGCCGGCGGCGGCTCGCTGCTCCAGGTCATGTTGGCCACCACCCACGGCGAGTAAGTGAGGTTCCGCAGGACGGGAAGGCCAGCAACCGCACGCTGGGCCACGAAGCGCGGCAAAGCGCACACAGCGGCCTTCGCGCGGAAGCGGATCGTCTCACGGGTGGACGGGACAAACACATCGGCCAGCACGGCATCACGCTCCTGAGTGGTCCGGTAAACCACGGCTTGTTGGAAATCGATACCGCGCATCCGTTCCATGATGCGCTGCACCAGCCAGCCATTGCCCTCGGACCAGGTCAGCACCTCACTGTCATCGCGCGAGGCAAAGTAATGCAGCCCGGCCCACGCCGAGACATCGCGGATGCCCGCCCCGTAGTCGTCGCGGCAGCAGTAGTTCACATGCCAGCGCAGGGGTTCGCAGTTGAAGTTCTCCCGGGCCAGCCAGGCTTCCATGGTGATCGCATCGAGCGCCAGCCACTCCGGATCGCGCGAGCTTTGATCAACCGGAACGCTGAACGGGCGGCGGCCATCGCTGCCGCGGATCGTTCTAAATTCGTTGATCCGTTCGTTGAAGCGGGTCATCTCCGCGCGTTCCGCAGCGGAAACACCGAGCATGGGTTCAATCCCGTCCTGCCACACGCCGCGCACAAAAAGCCGCTCCTGCTGGTCGGCACAGAGATGTCTCTCATCGTAAACTGGTCGCCCAGCAGCGTCGTGGCTGGTGATGAGACCGAGCTCCTCAAAGAGTTGCCGCACTTCCACTGCGTCCTCGCCCGGCACCGGCACATAGTGCGCGCCCCACGGGTAGGCGCTGACGCGGTTGGCGCTGGAGCGGGCATTGCCGCCAGGCGTGGATTCCAAATCGAGCAGCGTGATTTTTTGAACTCCAGACTGATGCAGCCGCAGCGCGGCCATCAGCCCGGAAATTCCACCACCGAGGATGACGACATCCGTCGCGACCGTGCGTGACGGAGTGGGCGGCGTTTTCAAATCACGCAGCCAGTGTCCCGCCGCATGATTCGCCCCGACGATTCCGCCTGTGATGAGCGATGCATCCGTGCAGCCCGCCAGGCAGGCGGCGGCACCGGTTTGCAGGAAGGTGCGGCGGCGCATCATGTCAGAGCCGCCCCCATTCTTTTTCAAACATCCGCACCAGAGTCTGGTTGTTGAGCTTGTTCGGTTCCACTTCGACACGCGACATGTCCGGCGGGAATACGCGTTCGTTGGCGAAGCCGTCCTCCGTGAAATAGCGCAGCCCATCCGGCAGGCGAGTCGCGGTCGGAACAGTCTGGCGTGCGCCCATGATAAAACCCCATTCACCGAAAGACGGCACGTAGCTATGGTAGGGCACCGTCTGCCAGCCGCAGGCGCGCAACGTGGCGTCCACACACCAGAACGAATGCCGGGCCATGAGCGGCGAAGTGGTTTGCACGGCCATCAGGGCGTTGGGAGCGAGGGCGCGTTGCAGGCGCTGGTAGAAAGTGGTCGTATAGAGTTTCCCGATTGAAAAACTGGTGGGATCCGGAAAATCGATGATCACGGCATCGAAAACTTCCCGGTTCGTCTCCAGCCAGGTGAAGGCGTCTGCATTAATCACCTTCGTTTTTTCGGAACTCAACGAATGATGGTTCAATGTCGTGAGCATTGGGAGCGATGAAAACAAGCGTGTCATTTCCGGATCAAGATCGACCAGGGTGATTCCCGTGACGTCCGGATAGCGCAGCACTTCGCGCAGGGCGAAGCCATCACCGCCGCCGAGAATGAGGATGCGCGAAGGTTTGCTCAGGCGGCTCATCATGGGATGCACCAGGCTTTCGTGATAGCGGTATTCATCGCGCGAGCTGAGCTGCAAATTGCCGTTGAGATAAAGCCTCATGTCGTCGCGATGCCGCGTCAGCACGATGTGCTGATAGGGCGTGCTTTTGCTGAGGATGATGTTTTCGCCGGAGTAGTAGCCGCGCTCGGAGATGGCCATCAACTGATCGGCGAAGACGAAGCCCGCCGTGATGATCGCGAGGATGGCCAGGCCCTGAGCCAGCAAGCCGCGCCACCAGGCGATCTCGCGCCTGAGCATGATCAGGGCCACGAGACCCACGAGCGTGTTGAGGAAACCGAAGAGAAAACTGGAGCGCATCAAGCCGAGGTGCGGCACCAGTACCAGCGGGAAGAGCAGCGAGGCCAGCAGCGCGCCGACGTAGTCGAGCGACAACACCCGTGCCACCAGATCCTTGAACTCCAGCCGGTCTTTCAGCAATCGCAGCAGCAGAGGAATCTCCATGCCCACCAACGAGCCGATGACGAACACCAGAGCGTAGAGCAGCACGCGAAAGGAACCGGCGCTCTCGAACATGAAGAAGAGCAGCGCCGCCGAGCAGCCGCCGATGAGGCCGATGAGCAGCTCGATCTCGACAAAGGTGGCCACCAGTCTGCGGGTGACATAGCGCGAGAGCCAGGAGCCGACGCCCATCGCGAAGAGATAGACGCCGATGATGGTGGAGAATTGGGTGATGGAATCGCCGAGAAGATAGCTGGCCAGCGTGCCCGCGATGAGCTCATAAATCAGGCCGCAGGTGGCGATGGTGAAAACCGATGCCAACAGCAGCAGACGCGTGGAGCGCTCCCGCGGGTCCACGCTCGGTTCTTGAGAATGCATAGGGACTGGCAAGATTGGATGGGGAGTTGGGAAAGCGTGGAGGTTCTTTTTGCGACATTCAAGGCAAGCTTCACGCAGTAGGCGCGCTTGCTTTCGGTGAGGCGTTTGATCCACTCGCTCATGGTTCTTCCAGAAAGCGTCGAGGAAGATCGCGAGCACCGTGCATGACGCGCTCGATGCTGAGTTGATCTTTTGCTTGGTAGAAGATGAGATGCTTGTTGAAAGGTCGAGCCGCTTGGAAACTTCGGATGCTTGCAAGTTCCGGTGATTGAAAGTGACGGCGCAGGCCGATGTCGGGGTAGCTGGCGAGACGTTGAATCGTTTGGTCAATGGCACGCAGGCAGCGCTCGGCCACTTCTCCATCAGCGTTCTCCGGATACCAGTGAAATTGCAAGGCCATGTCCTGCTCCGCCCGCAGGGCAATGAAGATGGGCAGGCTCATGCACGCGCGGTCTGACGAATGCGTTCGAGCACGGAGGCATCATAGGGCTGATGCGGGGAACGCACGCCTTCCAACAGTGCAGCCTCAAGTGCGGGGGATTCGTCGAACTCCTGGTGTTCCAGGACGCGAAGAGCCTCGCGCACGACTTCTCCTTCATCGGCATAGCGACCCGTGTGGATGAGCCGCTCGACAAGCTGGGTAAGGGCTGGTGGAAGGGCAATTGTCATGGGATTAGTTTACGAATATTGAAACCGTTGTCGAGAGCAGACTGCCATACCCGCACGCATTGCTGGACTTCCTCGCCGTGATGCTGGTGAAACCCGACATCGACTGCGGCCTGATGCGGCGGCTTGCCAACGAACGGGTGGTGTGTAGTCTTTTTGCATGAGCGTGATCAGCCAGCGGATTTTCAGCGAGATCGAATCCACCCCTGAACCGTTTCAGGCAGAGGTGCTGGATTTCGTGATCTTACTCAAGGCGCGAAAGGGCGACGGTGTGGTGACGTTTCGTTTGTCAAGAGTTGAACCCTGACCCGAATGGCACTCCGAATGGCACTCGAATGGCACTACTCCAGCAAGCCCACGAACGCTTCGGTGGTTCGCAAGGGCTTCTCCGTTGCGCGGCGCAGCGCGTTGCAAAAATAAGGTGTAGTGACGATTCATCGAGTCCGGGCCAATCAGGCCACGATGAAGTCCGTGCCTTGAGGCAGTTCGCTTCCGAGGCCGGTCTTTGGATTGTATCAACGCGGGACTGCCCCCTTGTTGCCCCTGTTTCTCCTCGTGTCGTGGCGCGATCAAAGTTGGACACTGTGCGGTCAAAGTTGGACAAACGTGCGATCAAAACTGGACGCGGGTGCGTGTGTTAGCAGGGCGCAGCCGAACCCGCAGCACGGGGCGAGATTGACGACCGAGGCCCGGAGGGCCGAGGGCGGCAATCTCGCCCCGTGCTGCGGCGCCCCCCGCCCCCCCCCACGAGAATCGTGCTATGCTGCGCGATGAAAAACTTCCCAGCGCCAGCTTCATCATCGTCATGCCACGCCATTCGTGCGTCATGTGCTGCGTGCGGTTGAACACGCTCAGCTATGTGTTGCCCAGGCTGCGAAGCAGCTCGGCGTATCGCGCAGCCGCATCTACCAGTTGCGCGCCGAGTTTACAGCCCTCGCCAAAGAGGGGCGTGCCAAGCGATGGCATCCCCGTGCCTCGGGAGGCAATCACCGATCAGCCTGGCCGCAGGACGTTCGCGACACTTTGCGCCGGTTGCTGGGCTCCACCCCGGCGAGTTCCTACAGCTTCGCTGCGAGTGAAGTTCATCGGCGTCACGGCTTGAAACTCCACCGTGCCAGCGTGCGGCGCTTCGCGTTGCAGCACGATCTGGCTCCCGACACGAGTTGGAAACACAAGCCTGCCGCCGTGCGCCGCTGGCAGCGTGCCCAAATTGGATCGCTCTGGCAGCTGGACGCCTCTCCGCACCGCTGGTTCCCTGGCCAGCAAAAGCCCTCGCCGCTGCTGCACATGCTCGATGACTGCTCGCGTTTGACCCTCGGAGCCACTCTCTATGAAGCTGAGAACCTGCTGGCTTACCTCGAGTTTTTACCCGCCGCCTTCATCGCCCACGGCTTGCCCCTGCAAATCTATGTGGACCACCACAGCTTCTTCTTCACCGATCTGCCCGGCTCCCTCACTCAGCTAGGCGCGGCCCTGCGCTTCTACGATGTCAGCTTCCGCTATGCGCCCACGCCGCAGGCCAAGGGCAAGATCGAGCGCGCCCATCAGGTCTGGCAGCAGCGCCTCCCGGCGATCTTCAGTGCCGAAGGCATCGTGGAACTCTGCCCCGCCAACACCCTGCTCGATGAACTCCGGCACCATCGCAACACTCATGAGATACACCGCGAACTGCAAATGAACCCCGCCGCTGCTTGGAAAGCCGCTCTCAAAGAAAATCGCAGCGTGCTGCGCCCCGCGCCTCATTGCCCGTGGTGGCCTTATGTCTGGAGCATCCGCACCCCTGCCAAAGTCAGCGATGAGGGATACGTCAGCGTCGCGGGGCAGTCCCTGCGCATCGAAAAACCACGCGGCACCCGCCTCGTGCGCTGCCAGCACCCAGACGGCTCATGGTCCATCCTCAAAGACGCCCCTGATAAACACCAAAAACCCTCGCTCCTACTACGCTATGAACCCTGAAGATATCCTGTGTCCAACTTTGATCGCACAAATGTCCAACTTTGAATGCACCACGACA
>VFKE01000102.1 GCA_009885695.1 Verrucomicrobiota bacterium
AGATCGAGAGATGCCGCAAACGGCTTGAGGAAATCAGTCCGGGTTGCACGAGCAGGAAGCGGCGCAAGGCGGCTTAAAAGAATAGTTATTTCGGCGACAGAACACTAGTTTTACTGAAAAAACTGCACACATACCGCAGCGTCCAGTTCAAACTGCTGGCCCGTCGGTTTGAGTTTGCCGGTATCTTGATCGATGGCGTAGATCGCGATTCCCCCTTTAGCCCCGATGAGATCATAGGCCAAGTCGTCGCCGCCTTAGAGGCCAGCGGGAAGGATGAGTAGTGACATCAAGTGACTCAACTCGCCGAGATCAACCGTCATTCCCAATCGCATCGGCGGGGCAATTACTCAAGGCTTCCTCAGCCAGCGCAACTTCGTCGTTCGTCATAGGCTGACGAACGACGATGGCTAATCCTAAATCATCGTCCCTCCCAAAGAACACCGGTGCGTGCCCTCTGCAAAAGTCGCAGTCGATGCAGTTGTCGGCCACATAGTATCGGCCTGAAACGTTGGAGGATAAGCGATTGTCTTTGTCCGCCATATTCTGTTGGTTTGGGTTCGGCGGAGAATGCGCGCGCGACTGACTTGCGTAAAATTCATTAATCGAATACATTCATGCAAATGAAGCATGAATACTTGGCGACCCGTCCGGTTGATTTGTATGGCATGCATCTGTTTGAACTGGTAGCGACGCTCGGCAGCTTCACGCGAGCGGCAGAAGCAGCGGGGCTTTCACAAAGCGCCGTCACCAGACAAATTCAAACGATGGAAGACAAACTGGGCGTGTCACTGCTAGAGCGCACCACCCGAAAGGTCGCGCTCACCGAAGCAGGCCAATCACTGGTGGTAGAAGCGAGAAGGCTCAACGGCACACTTGAGGATTCGTTGCGTCGCTTCAGAGAAGAACACGTCGATGCGGTAAAGACAGTGCGGGTAGGATTCTCCCGCAGCATTGGTCTGGCATCGCTGCCTGGCATTCTGTTTCCCTTCCATCGTCAGTCACCACACGTTCGTCTGCAGGTCTCGCATGAAGAGAGTTCGGGTTTGATGGCGGCGCTGCTTGATCATCGCCTCGACATAGCCGTGCTTGCTTCGCCGAAAAAACTGAATATCGCGCTCGAGGTGCGATATCATTATACGGACGAGTTTGAGCTGGTGACAGGTGCCGGCGGCGAGCTTCCACCTGCGCAAGCCGCCTACACCCCCGCACGGCTGCGCGAATGGTCGGCAAAGCAACGTTGGCTCATGCTTAATGCAAAGAGCAACACAGGAAGACAGATTGCGGAGTGGTTCAAACAGCATCATTGGCCTTCCACGCCCGCGATGGAGCTCGATAACTTTGAGATCATCATCCATCTCGTCGCCCTCGGGCTGGGTGCCAGCCTTGTGCCACGCCGCGCCCTAGCAGCCTACCCGCGCAAGAAAGCCATCATGCGTCTGCAATTAAAGCAGCGCTACGCGCGAGAAATTGTCATGGTTACACGCCGCAGCCGCATTCTGCCCATGCATGTGAAGGAGCTGATTGACGGAGTGCTGTTCAGCTAGTCTTATGCATCATGTCCTTAGACGCCGCCTTTGAAAATCGCGCCGAAAAGGCGCGGCGTATGACACTACAGGAGCGGTGGCTTGAAGTATGCCGCCTCACTAACTTAAAGCGGCAGCGCATCATGGATGATCTCCGTGAAGCGCATCCCTTCACTTCCGAAATCGAGCTGAAATGCATGTTCGCTTACGAATGGCTCGGCGAGGAACTGGCGCGCAAGTTCTGGCCGCACTACCTCAAGGGAATTGCGGAAGGCCGCATCTCAATTTCATCTCCGGCATGAAGGCACGGCGCTTGAACGAACGCGTCCACGGCGCGCTGTGAATTATTGCGGGCTGGCAGCCCCCAAAACACACGCTTTAATCGCGCTTCAAAAACCTCACGCACATCGCGGCGTCCACCTCGATGTTTTGGCCGGTCGGCTTCAGTTTGCCGGTGGCTTGGTCGATGGCGAAGACGCGGATGCCGCCACCGCGGTTGCCGGCGGTGATGAGCCATTTTCCCGTGGGGTCGATGCCGAAGTTGCGCGGGATTTTAACGATGCTCGGCACGGCCTCGATGAAAGTGAGCTTGCCCGTTGTCTGATTCACACTGAAGCAGGCGATGGTGTCGTGGCCACGATTGGAGACATAGACGAACTTTCCGTTCGGAAGCGCCAGCGTTTCCGCAGTGGAATAGGCTGGAATCACAGGCACGCCTGGTGGCAAGGTGGACACAGTCTCAATGGGGGTGAGTGCGCCATTTTTTGCGTCGTAGTTGAAACCGGTGACAGTGAGGGTCATCTCGTTGTTGGCCCAGGCGAACTTGCCGCCGGGATGAAATGCGAAGTGCCGTGGACCGCTGCCAGGAGGGACACTGGCAAAAGGCGGATCGTTCGGCGTAAGTTTCGCGCTTGCGGGATCAAGTTTATAGATGAAAATTTTGTCGCAGCCGAGGTCGCAGGCAAAGGCGAATCTGCCACCCTTGTCAGGATTGATGGAATGGGCATAGGGTGCATTTTGTCGCCCGGCATCGACATTGGATGCGGGTCCATGATGATGCGAAGAGGCTGCCTCGCCGAGTGAACCATCGTCATTGATCGGCAGTGAGGCGACGCTGCCACTGCTGTAGTTGGCCACCATCAGCACCTTGCCCGTGGCATCGACGCTCACATGGCACGGCCCCTTGCCCTTCGATGACTGCTTGTTGAGCAAGGTCAACATTCCCGTCTGCTGGTCGATTGAGTAGCTCCAGACGCTGTCTTCCTTCCCGTCACCGTCCGACACAGTAAAAAGAAACTTCTTATTCGGTGCTATGGCGAGGAAGGTGGGGTTTTTTGCCTCCGCCGCCAATCCCATCGGTTCCACCTTGCCAGTTCCGGAATCGAGACCGTAAACGTAGATGCCCTTGCTGGAACTCTTGCCGCCGGTTTGCGTGCCCACATAGACCAACTGGTCGTTGGCGGCGTGGACCGTGACTGTGTAAAAAAGAAGTGTCGTGAGAAGTCGCAGATGGTTCATGAAGGTATAAACGATTTATTGGATGTGTTCTTTCAACAAGTTTTTAAAAGTTGAGGTTTCAGCCGCGGTGCGTGTGTGTTTGGAAATCGGCATACGCATTCTGCAAGCCTTCGCGGAGCGCGATACGCGGCCTCCAACCCAGGGCGCTGATGTGTGACGAATCCATGAGCTTGCGCGGGGTGCCGTCGGGCTTTGAGGGATCAAAAACAAGCGTGCCTTGATAGCCAACCGTCTCCTTCACCAGTTGCGCGAGTTCGGCGATGGTCACGTCCTGACCACAGCCGATGTTGATCCAGTCGGGCGGGTTCTCCACGCCGAGCAGATGCAGCGCGCCCGTGGCGAGGTCGTCCACGTGCATGAACTCGCGGCGCGGTGTCCCACTTCCCCAAACAGTGACCTGCTGAGCGTGTTCCACTTTGGCTTCATGAAAACGGCGCAGTAAACCAGGTATGACGTGAGAGTTCTCGGGATGGTAGTTGTCGCCAGGCCCGTAAAGATTGGTTGGCATCGCGGAATGAAACAAGACGCCGTGCTGCGCGCGGTAATGCTGGCAGAGTTTCAAGCCGGCGATCTTGGCGATGGCATAAGCTTCGTTGGTCACTTCGAGCGGGCCGGTCAGCAGTGACTCCTCACGCATCGGCTGCGGGGTGTCGCGCGGATAGATGCAGGAACTGCCGAGAAAGAGAACCCGTTTCACGCCACTGCGGAACGAGGCTTGGATTAAGTTTGAGGCCATCATGAGATTGTCGTAGATGAAGTCTGCGGGATAGGTCGAGTTGGCATGGATGCCGCCGACTTTCGCGGCGGCGATGACCACGATCTCCGGCTTTCTCGCTGTGAAGAATTTTTCCACTTCGTCCTGCCGCGTGAGATCGGTCTCGCTGCGGGTGCTGGTGATCAGCTGGATTCCGGCGCGTGATTCCAGAGCGCGGACCATGGCCGAGCCAACCATACCGCGATGGCCGACGATGTAGATGCTGCGTGCCTGGTTAAGCGTCATTCAGGGATGCAAAGCTTGGCAAATTAAGCGTAAACAACAACCGCTATTTCATTTTCACTTCAGGCCTGGGTTGAGTATCGACCTGCCGCTTCTTGAGTTGATGCGGACGTTTTTGCCGGGATATTTCAGCGCCGAGTGCAGAAACTCGACTTCGAGCACCGCCTTGCGACGGGCGGAGTGAGGTGGCCTGGGTCCGCGCATGGTGTCGTCAGGGAGGGCATCTTGACTCACAGCTTAAGATGTTGCGCCATGAGAGCCGTCATTCAACGAGTTTCAGAAGCCAGCGTCACTATCGCGGGACAAGAGGTCGCGCGCATCGGGCGAGGACTGCTGATTCTACTGGGAATTGAGAACGCGGACAGCGCTGAAGACGCGCAGTGGCTGGCGGGTAAACTGGCCCGGCTGCGCATTTTCAGCGATGCCGAAGGCAAGATGAACGCCGATTTGAAAGAAGCGGGCGGGCGGGCGCTGGTGGTCAGCCAGTTCACTCTTCATGCGGCGACGAAGAAGGGCAACCGCCCCTCATTCATCCGCGCCGCCCGGCCCGAAGTGGCTGTGCCGCTCTATGAGTTGTTCCTCAAGCTGCTGGAAACAGAACTGGGCACTGCCGTGGCGAGCGGTGAATTCGGTGCGGACATGCAGGTATCACTTGTCAACGATGGGCCGGTGACGATCTGCTTCAACACCAAGGTGCGTGAGTGAAACGGCGTCGGGTTTGCAAACCGGAGTGCGGTGTGTATTTTCAACGTCTCCTGATGAACCGCTCCCGCCCGCTATTCACCCTGCTTGCCGGCTTGCTCCTCGGCCTGGTGATCCTGCGTCCCGACGGAACGATGGCGGCTGTTAAAAAGCCGGCCCCCGTTGAAAGCAAGATTCCGGACAAAAAGAAAACAGCCAAGTCAGTGAAGTCTAAAAAGAGTGTTGAAAAAAGCCCGGCCAGCAAGCCCGACGCCCCGAAAGATGTGACTGATCAGAAGGCCGGACGCACCAAAGAGGATGTTGGTGCCAAGGACTCCAGAACGGTGGAGACGAAGCCTGACGGTGAGTTTGAAAATGATGAGCCCAGAGAGCCAAAGAAATCCGACAAGCCGGCCGACAAGACCGGAGACGCCACGTCGACATCCCCAAAGGCCGACCTCGCTGGATGGGAAGTGGTGCATTACCAGGATCGCGATTACGTCAGCGCGACGAGTATCCACCGTTTTTACCGGTTCACGGAACACAAAGTTGAAGGCAGCGCCGTCTGGTTCATCTCGCCAGCGTTGGTTATGAAAGGTGCAATCGGCAGTCAGGATCTGATGATCAACAGCATCAAGTTCGTGCTGAGCTACCCGCTTGAAGAGGCGAATGGGAAAGTCCTGATCTCACGCCTGGACCTGTGCAAACTCATCGACCCGGTGCTGCGTCCGAGCTACATCGGCAGCTCCAGCACGTTCGAAACCGTGATCATCGACGCCGGGCATGGTGGTCATGACTCGGGTGCGCGCGGAATTTACGGCTATGAAAAGGACTTTGCCCTGAAGCTCGCGCTGGAGTTGAAGACCGGCCTGGAGAAGCGCGGGCTGAAGGTGGTGATGACGCGCAAGGACGACACCTTCATTTCGCTCGGCGGGCGCGTGGTATTTGCCAACAAGATTCCCAACAGCATTTTCGTCTCCCTCCACTTCAACTCCGGCAGAAGAGAAGCCACAGGCATCGAGACCTACGCACTCAGCCCTCAGGGCAGTGCTTCGAACTATGGCGTTCGCGCCGTTGACAACTCCGCCTTCAATGGAAACCAGCGGGACTCGGAGAACATTGCCTTGGCCACCGCAGTCCACGCAGCCGTGGTGCATCACTTCAAAATGGTGGACCGCGGCGTCAAACGCGCGCGCTGGTCGGTGCTCACTGGACTGGAGCGTCCCGGAATTCTTTTTGAAGGCGGTTTTGTCACCAACCCCAATGACGCCCGGCTCATCGCAGCCGAAAATTTCCGCAAGGAACTGGCTCACACCATCGGCGACGCCATTTCCAATTACCGCCGGGCCCTCAAGCCGCCCGCAAAATAGGCGCAACTAAAACCGCTTTGAATGAACAGAAACAACGGCCTTATTGCTCGCAGATAACGCGACACGTATTCTTGATGCCTGCCATGAATAGCCATTCCGACGCTCGTCATTTGCACTCGGGTGCGAAACGGGGCTGGTTCACCACGGTCTGCTTGTTTATTTTTGCACTGACCGGCTGCAAACAAGAGTAGCCCGCCAGCGCGCGCCCGAACAGGTCGTTCGCCCAGACCGGCTACGCGTGTGCGACAAGGCTGCCCTTGACATCGTCGGGATTGTTTTTGTCGAGCCACCACATGAAAAGAATGCTGTTCGGATTCATGCGCGTGATGACGACATCGAAACGTTTCTTCGCCTGCTGGATGAGCGCGTCGTCGTGCAGGACGTAGCCGAGCCGGACCAGTCCGTCGAATCAGTAGCCGCTGCCCTCGTAGGGCCAGCCGCCCTTGGGCCAGTTGAGCCGTTTACCGGTCATCGTGTGGTCCGCGGCCCACGCATGCCGAAATTCCTCATGAACCTCGTCCATGTGGCCGGTATATCCATCCCGCGCCGCCAGACACCAATCGCGCAGCCAGCCCGCAGGCTCGACCGCGCCGGGCGGCAACGAAATGAACGCCGGCCGCGTTGCCGGCTCAAAGGGGCGGGCATAGTTCACCGCATCGGAGGCTTGCACCTCAGCCGTGGCCGCGACGAATGATACCCCCGTGATTGCGGTCAAAAGCAGGTTCCTCATAGTTGTCTCCCTTGTGTTATTACTGCCAGGAAATCGCTTTCGTGGGTGCCGGGCCGGAGTGCCCAGGGCGCACATCGGAGTCGGGGCGGGAGGGGGAATGACCGGGCGCTTGAACAAGACGGTCACTTCGCTGGCGAGGTTTCGGTTTCCGCAGTCACAGGAAACATCGAAACGCGGAATTTGGTGCAGCCATAGGGGACCAGGGTGATTTTCTCGGGCGACCCCGACTTCACGACCGATCCGGGAGGCAGTGGGGCTTTGGGCGTTGGATGCCACTCACAGGCGACGGCATCGCAGCGCAGTTTCAGCGGTGATTCCAGCGGCCAGTTCCATTGGGTTGGCATCGCTTGACGCTCCACGACGATGCCGGCCTTCTGCACATCCAGCGCGTAGTTCCACCTAGCAGCCGAATCGGGCGTGTTCGTGTCCATCGTGTCAGGAATCGGCAGGGCAAACAGCAGCGGGCCGTAGGAAACCGAGGCATAGGGCGCTCCATGCGCGTTGTTGTCGCGACCCGTCTGAACGCTCGCCGACATCGGAAAGCGCAGACGAATCGTGTCGCCCGGTTTCCAGATCCGTTCGACCCGCACGAAGCCCTTGGCGTCGGGCACTGCCTTGAGGGCGGACCCATTCACGCGCAACTCGGGATGTTTGCACCAGCCGGGAATGCGGAACGAAAGCGGGAAAGTTGCCGCCCGCTCCGGCTTCACGCTCATGGCGATGACTTCGTTGAAGGGGTAGTCGGTCCGGCAGACGATCTCGACCGGCACACGGTCAGCCGCCAGTGCGGAGACCTTGCAGGGGCCATAGTGCGTCGCGGCCAGTCCGTTGTCGTAGGTCGCCATCCACATGTGCATCACGTAGTTGGGCAGGATGCGGTTCAGCGCGGCCGTGCAACACAGCGGGTAATGCGTCGCCTTGTAGGAATTTCCCTCCGCTTTAGGCCCGTGAGGATAAGGCGGGCACTTGTCCACGATGCGGTTGGGACTCTGAAAATAGACGTGGGTTTTGAAATCGCGCGCGACCGTGGCCGGACCGGCGTTGAAGAACGCCCTCTCCGCCCGGTCCGCCATGCGCCCCTGGCCGGTGACGGCGAGCAAGGCGATCTGACTCCACACGTAGCCGGCCACATCGCAGGTCTCGGTTCCGCGATACGCGCCGGTCGGCCCGTAATACTCATCGGCGACGGGCACGCCGGAGGGCTGCATGGCATCGCGTTCGAGGAGGTCGTGCCACGCGAGGGTCGCGTCGAGGAACTCGCGATTCCCAGTCCACAGGTAGCCCAGCGCCCAAGGTGTCGTGCTTTCGAGGAAATGCACGACGTGATCGTTCTTCTCAGCCCCCGGTTTTGTGTTGGGCATCTGGCGGTAACGGTTCCACGACGCCCCACCCGGATTCTTGCCTCCGCCGTCTTTGGCGAACAGCGTCGTCAACGCCGCGGCGATCTCCTTGTTTCCCGTCCACGTATAGGTGTCAAACGCCGGCCAAGAATTCGACATGCCCCAGCCCAGCCAATCGCGTTTGCCGCCGTAGCCCGCTTCCAGCGTCTGCAACACGCGTTTGTCCCCCGACGCTGCGTAATAGCCAACCAGCGCGCGTCCCAACAGACCGTTCGCCCAGATTGGCCAAGCGTCGCTGACGAGACTTCCTTTCACATCGTCGGGATTGTTCTTATTGAGCCACCACATGAACAAAATGCTGTTGGGATTCATGTGGTTGACGACGACATCGAGACGCCGCTTGGCCTGTTCGATGAGCGACTCATCGTGCAGTGTGTAGCCCAAGCGCACAAGTCCGTCGAACCAGTAACCGCCGCCTTCATAGGGCCAGCCGCCCTTGGGCCAGTTGAGCCGTTTACCGGTCATCGTGTGGTCCGCGGCCCACGCACGCCGAAATTCCTCATGAACCTCGTCCATGTGGCCGGTATATCCATCCCGCGCCGCCAGACACCAATCGCGCAGCCAGCCCGCAGGCTCGACCGCGCCGGGCGGCAACGGAATGAACGCCGGCCGCGTCGGCGGTTCGAACGGCCGCCCGTAGTTCACTGTGGCCGTGGCTTTCGGCTCAACCGCAACGACAATACTGGTCGCGGTTGCAGCCACGAGGACGGAGATTAGAAGTGGATGGGTTGTGTTCATGGTTGGTTCCTCACTTGGATTTGCTGGCCGCGTAGTTCAACAGATTGCGCAGCAGTCGCTCGGCGGCATTTTAGTTTTCAACCTGCTTTACTGCCAGGAAATCGCTTTTGCGCCCGTCGCACCGTGGACGGTCAGACCGGGGATCGGCTTTGGAGGGGGCTCTGGTGGCGATTTTGCAAAGATCAATGCCAGACAAGTGAACCAGAGTTACTTCTTTGGAGGTGTAGGCGGAAAAAGTGCCTGCATGGCCCGGACCGTGCGATCCACGAGTATTTGCCCGCCTTCGGGACCGACTTTGTTCGCGTGGGGCGAGCCGCTGTAGCTGCCGCCTTCGATGGCGAGGGCGGTGGGAAGATACAAGCCGCAGCCGCTGGTAAGCTGGAGGATGAATGTCTGTATCGCGGGGCTGCGGGCTTTCATCTGGATACCCCAGTCGAGGTAGAGCTCGAAGGGGTTTGTGGTGAGGGCGACGTCGCCGATGCGCAGCACGTGCATTTCCATTTCGTAGGGCGGCTGCTTTTCGCCTTCGTCAAAACGCCTCACAATGCCCTGCTCCATGGCGAGCATGGTGACGGTGCGGTTGTCCGGCTTCTCGACCGCGCTGTATTGCGCGACGTTCTTCTTCGCGTCTTCAGCCTCGCGGTCGAGGATTTTGCGTGGCGGCAGCGACAGGTTTTCCACGACGTGGCCAAAGGGCGCATCGGTGCGGATGTCGGCCCTGGCTACGTCGAGCGTGTCCATCACCGCATTGCTGATGCGACGCCCAAGCTCCTGCTGCCGCGTGAGGCCGCGAAGCCGGATCATGCGCGCCTCGGCGTCTTTGCGATACTGCGGGTGCGGCGACTGGTCGCCCGCCGCGCTGCACCAGCCGAACACCGTCAGCCCGGGCGCGTTGAGCCGGGTCTTCAACTGCTCGCGCGCATCGTGCCAGAAGTCGGCATTGATTGCGCTGCGACTTTCGACTTCCTGAGAAGGGCACGCGACGTTGATGGCGACGGCCTGCAGTTGTTTCTCCGCATTCCAGAAGAACAGCATCTCGATGCCTGAATCGGAACCGGCCTCCAGACGACGAAAGCGGGCGTCGTTGGTCTTGCCATACATCGCCGCGTGTCCATCGGCATACACGGAGCGGCGGTTCTCGCCGACCTGGGCAAAACCGAGCGTCCAGCTCACACCGCCCGGCTTGCGGCTGTTCCACGCCTGCACCGCAGCCTGTGAGAGTCGCTCAATGAGAAACGTCGTGTATTCTGCGGGCTGCATGACGCCTTCCTTGGGAATCGGATAGTTGATCTCCGACGTCACTGGCGCGGTGTGTGTGTGCGTGGCGGAGACAATCACCTTGCGCATATCGAAGCCGGGCAGCAGCGGCTGCAGGCGCCTGCGAAACTGCGCCAGCACGGAGTTGTGAATGCCCACAAGATCGCAGGAGATGAGGATGGTTTGATCGACAGGCTTCCCGCCTTCGACAGATTCAATCGCCAGCGCTGCGGCGATGAGCGGCGACTCCACTTTCTGCGAGATGCGCGTTTCAAACTGGCCCGCGAGCGCCACGGGACGATCCGGCGTGATGCTCACCGTCGCGGAGCCGATGCGGAGTTCGGCGGCTTGGAGCGTCGAGCCGAGAAGGAGGCAGAGGAGTGTGATTTTCATGTAGGGTATGTATGCTAGTGTTCTGTCGCCGAAATAACTATTCTTTTAAGCCGCCTTGCGCCGCTTCCTGCTCGTGCAACCCGGACTGATTTCCTCAAGCCGTTTGCGGCATCTCTCGATC
>VFKE01000175.1 GCA_009885695.1 Verrucomicrobiota bacterium
CGCAGCGCGACGAGATCCCTGAAGATCTGGCGATCGCGATTCCTGCGGCCAAGCGCCTGCTCAAAGCCATGCGCATCCCGGTGTTGGAGAAAGACGGGCTGGAAGCGGATGATCTCATCGGAGCCGTGGCGCATCAGGCGGAGGCGCGCGGCGACTTTGAGACATTCATGGTCACGCCCGACAAGGACTTCGGGCAGCTTGTCAATGAGCGGACGAAAATTTACAAGCCGGGCCGCGCCGGTTCCGACGTGGAGATTCTCGGCGTCCAGGAGATTTGCCAGCGCTGGGGCATCGAGCGTGTCGAGCAGGTCATTGATGTGCTCGCGCTCATGGGCGACGCCAGCGACAACATTCCCGGCATCAAAGGCGTGGGCGAGAAGACCGCGGTGAAGCTCATTCAGAAATTCGGCGACGTGGAAACGATGATCGCGCGCGCTGACGAGATCGAAGGCAAGCTCAGGGACAAGGTCAAGGACGGTGCCGAGGCCGCGCGGCTCTCGCGCAGGCTGGTGACGATCATGCGCGAGGTGCCGGTGCCGGTGACGCTCGATGAAATGAAGCTCCATGGATTTGATGACGACGCATTGAAAGCGATCTTGGTGGAGTTTGAGTTCAACGCGCTGGGTAAGCGGCTCTTCGGCGATGACTTCAAGGCAGGGCGCGGGAGGCAGCTGGAAATGGAGACCAAGATGAAGCCGTCCAAGCCGCAAGAGATGGCCTTCGGTGACGGCGACTTGTTCGCCAGTAGCACAGGCGTCTCGCCTGTGACGAGTTCAACGGGCATCACGCCTGTTTCCACAATCGAGAGTTCAGGCAAGATGCCCGAACTACACGCAGGCGGGACGCCCGCGTTACTCACCATCCGCGACGTACCGCATCACTACGAAATCATCCGCACTGCCTCGGAACGCGCCAAATGGCTGAACAAGCTCTCACATGCGAAATCATTTTGCTTCGACACAGAAACAGACAGCCTGGATACGCACACGGCGCGCCTGCTTGGCATGGCGTTGAGCATGTCGCCGCATGAAGCGGCTTATGTGGTCATGCCGCCGGAGCGTTCCGGCGTGATGGAAATACTCGACGAGTTCCGGCCGCTGTTCTTACGCACCGACATCGAGAAGTCCGGGCACAATTTGAAATTCGACTTATGCGTGCTGCTGGCTCACGGTCTGGAGGTCAACGGGCCGTTCTTCGATTCCATGCTGGCGCACGCGCTGGTCGATCCCGACCAGCGGCACAACATGGATTTTCTCAGCCAGAGCCTGCTGGGCTATGTGCCGGTATCGATCACGGCGCTGATCGGCGAGAAGAAAGGCGCGACTCCGCAGCGCAACATGGCGGAAGTTCCAGTTGAGCAGCTTGCGGAATACTCTGCCGAAGATGCCGACGTCACCTTGCAGTTGGTGGAAGTCCTGCGCCCCAGGCTGGAAGAGTTGCATCAGCATCGCGTGTTCTACGACATCGAGGCACCACTGCTGCCAGTGCTGGCGGACATGGAACACGCGGGCATCAAGATCGACGTTGCCGCATTGCACGAGTTTGGTTTGGAACTGGAGAAGACCGCCGGCGTCCTCGCGCAACGAATACAAGGATACACTGACTGGCCCTTTAATTTGAATTCACCGAAGCAGCTCGGCGAAGTCTTGTTTGATCATCTGAAGCTGGCAGAGAAGCCAAAGAAGACCGCCACCGGCCAGTATCAGACCAACGAGCAGACCCTTCAGACGCTCGAAGGCACGCATCCCATCATCAAGGAAATCCTCGATTATCGCGAGGTGACAAAGCTCAAGAATACCTACGTGGACGCGTTGCCGGAGACGGTCAATAAACGCACGGGCCGGGTGCATACGACGTTCCATCAACTCATGGCCGCCACCGGGCGCATGGCGTCAAGCGATCCGAACTTGCAGAACATTCCCATCCGCACCGAGCAGGGCCGCGAAATCCGCAAGGCCTTCGTGCCGGAAAAAGCGGGCTGGGTTCTGCTCAGTGCGGACTATTCGCAGATCGAGCTGCGCATCATGGCCTCGCTCAGCGGCGATGAGGCCATGGTCGAGGCTTTCCAGCGCGGGCTCGACATCCATCTGGCTACTGCCGCGCGCGTCTTTGGTGTGCCTTTAACGGAGACTACTCCAGACATGCGGCGCACCGCCAAGATGGTGAACTTCGGCATCATCTATGGCATCAGCGCTTTCGGGCTCGCGCAGCGGCTGGGCAAACCCCGGCAGGAGGCGCAGAAAATCATTGATCAGTATTTCGCCCAGTATCCCGGCGTGCGGGAGTACATCGAACGGGAGGCGCAGGATGCGCGCGCGCGTGGCTATGTCAGCACGCTCACAGGACGGAGGCGATATCTGCGCGACATTAATTCCGCCAACAAGACCATCCGCTCCGCGACCGAGCGCGTGGCGATCAATGCTCCCATCCAGGGCACGGCGGCGGACATGATCAAGATTGCCATGGTCAAGGTTCACGCCGCGCTACGCGAAGGCAGATACGAGACCCGGATGCTGTTGCAGGTCCATGACGAACTGCTCTTTGAAGTGCCGCAGGAAGAGGTCGACAACGTGACTCCGCTGATTGTCCGTGGCATGAAGGAGGCGCTGTTGCTACGGGTGCCCGTTCTTGTGGAGACGGGCGTCGGGAAGAACTGGCTGGAGGCGCATTGACCTGCCCCGCTAATCGCCCGACCTTGAAGTGATCAGGATTTGAGTAAATCCAGATCGAGCCCCTTTGATACATACGCTTTGAAGTCCTTTTCCAGTGTCACAAGACGCAGATTGCCAGCGATGGCGAAGGCTGCAAGATAAGCGTCCATCCAGACTTTGGGTGAGGCAGTGTTACGAGTAGCCAGTTGTTGCCACAAGATGGCTGTGCCTGGTGGTTCATCCATTTCGTGCACCGTCGGACTCGACAGCAAAATCTGGAGTCCCGCCAATGCATCTCGGTTGGTCAGGTTTTCCGCGTCGTATTGCTTCAGCAGTTGCGGCGTGGTCGCCAGACGCAGGAAGCTGTTTTGCGTCGCCCGGCAGAAGACGGCTGGCTCATCTTCGGTTGCGGCTTCGAGAGCTGCCAGTGCCGCAGCATGGAACGGATGCGTGGGGAACGTCACGGCGACCCAGACATTCGCGTCAAAGAGCAATGTCGGCACCCCGCATGTCCTCCTCAAGCTGGGTTTGCTGTTCCAAGGCGATCAATTCCTCCGCCGTCATTCGGCTTGCAGGCGCTTTTGGGCCGCAGTGAAAAACGGGGAAGCCATTCGCTGCCACGCTGACCCGTTTCGTTACAGCGGACGGAGCAGGCATCGGAACTGCCGCTGCGTTCAGGCTCCGGATTAGCAGTTCAGCTGCCAACCGCTTCAGGGGTCTTCCCTCCTGCACAGCGCGGATTTTCATGCGCCGCACCAGATCATCGGGCAAATCCAACGTCGTTTTCATGCCGCCAGCTTCCCATTAAGCCAGCTTGACAGCAAGCTGGCTTAATGGGAAGTGCATACACGGTCAGGGCTTACGCATGAACGGGGTAGAAGTGGTGCCCTCGCCGCTTGGACTGGTGTTTCAATGCACGTCAAGCAGCCTGGCGACGAGGCGTCGCCAGCACCGGACAAAGCGACGAGGGCGTCGCTTCTACCTCGTCAGCTTC
>VFKE01000032.1 GCA_009885695.1 Verrucomicrobiota bacterium
AGAGCACGGGGACGGGCAGACGGATCACCTTGCCTTCGACAGAGGGGTTCAGGCCGAGCTTGGACTCGTTGATGGCGCGCTCGATATCCTTGATTGTGGCGGGGTCAAAGGGCTCAATGCGGATGAGGCGCGGCTCTGGCGTGGAGATCATGGCCAGCTGCTTGAGCTTCATGTGGCTGCCGTAGCTCTGCACCATGACGTCGATATTCTCCACAAGCGCAGGCGAGGCTTTCCCGGTGCGCACGGCGGCGAATTCATGGATGGCGTGTTCGACGGCCTTGGTCATGGCGTCGGTGGCGGTTTTGATGGAGGCGTTGACGGGCATGGGAGAAAAAAGGATGAAGGTTGAAGGAGGAAGGATGAAAAAAGACTCAGGCGGTGACGAGAGTTCCGATGGGCTCGCCGATGAGCGCGCGGTGAATGTTGCTGGGCTCATTCATGGAGAATACGACGATGGGCATGTTGTTCTCCTGGCAGAGGCTGAACGCGGTGGCATCCATGACCTGGAGACGTTTGCCGAGGCATTCCTGGTAGGTGATGCGGTCGTAGCGTTTCGCATCGGGATTTTTGTGCGGGTCGCTGTCGTAGATGCCGTCCACCTTGGTGGCCTTGAGCACGACCCCGGCCCCGATCTCGCTGGCGCGCAGGGCAGCAGTGGTGTCGGTGGAGAAAAAGGGATTGCCGGTGCCACCGCCGAAAATCACGACGCGGCCCAGTTCCAGATGCCGCATGGCCCGGCGGCGGATGAAGGGTTCGGCCACGTTCTCCATCTTGATGGCGCTCTGCACGCGGGTGGGCACGTCCATCGCTTCCAGCATCGACTGCAATGCCAGCGAATTCATCACGGTGGCCAGCATGCCCATGTAATCGGCCGTGGCGCGTTCCATGCCGCGGTTGCTGGCGCTCACTCCGCGCCAGAAATTTCCGCCACCGACCACCAAGGCTATCTCCAGTCCGCCTTGGTGCGCAGTCTTGATTTGCGAGGCGATGCTCTCGACGATGGGCGGTGAAATATTGTCGTGACTCCCAATCTCGCGCAGCGCTTCGCCACTGAGCTTGAGGAGGACCCGCTTGAACTGTCGTCTGCCGTCGTCTGCCATATTTGACTGGATTTAGCCCATCAAACATGATGCACCGCAAGGATGCAAAGACAAAACGCAGAATGAACACGACAAGTGAGTTGTGACCTCCACCGGAACGACGACATTCCTGCGTCGGCAGCCGGTGACAGATGGCTGCGGTCATGGCGATCTCGCGCATTAGCGCGCGAAGTATGTCTTGCCTGCGCTGAGTTTGCAGGGAAGCAATCTGCCATGATTGGAACTGCGACGCGCGGATTGCTCCTCCTGACGGCCTTGCTCGCCGCCGGGGCGCAACTGAGCGCGCAGTCGTTTCGCGAAGAAGCCACGTCGGCCTATCGCAGTGGCGACTACGATGCGGCGATCGTGTTTTATGAGAAGTCGGTGGCCGCCGCCTTGAAGGTGATGAAGGAGGAGAACCTGGATGTCATCGAACGACGCGCGGAACTCGGCGAAGCCTACCGCGCGGCGGGCCGGTTCGACGAGGCCATCAAGCAGCTCAGCTACGTCTGGAAACGCATCCGCTTCGACGCAGAAAACAAGAAGCGCTGGGACGCACAGGAGGGCGCCCTGGCGCTGGCTTACGCGGAGAACCTCGGGCGCGCCTATCTGAAGGCGGGCCGATACCAGGACGCGTTGCTCATTTTCAGCACCGGGCTCTTTGACGCCCAGCGCACCCAGCACGACGGCGACGCGCTCCAATTTGCCGCGCTGCTGGCGGAGACGCAGTTCGTCGCCAAGAACGATGTCGAGGCCGCAAATCTCGCGGCGCGAGCGTTTGGCATGGCGGAGAAACTCACGGCGAACCCGATGCTGCAGATTCGGGCGCTCTCGCAGTTGAGTTCCGTTTGTCTGCGGCACAACCAGCTCGGGCTTGCCAAGCCAATGGCCCAGCGCGCGCTGGAGATTGCGAAACTGCACGAACCGGTCGCGAGCGTGGTCGTTGCCGGACACCAGACGGCTCTGGCGAAGGTGCTGCTGCAAACGGGCGAACTAGCCGAGGCGGAACCATTGTTGAAGGAAGCGCAAGAGACCATTCTATCCAAGGAAACACCGCAGAGCACGCGGCTGATCGATGTGCTGCTGGCGGAAGCCGACCTCTATTTAAAACGCAATCAGCCCGACAAGGCATTGACGAAGACGCGGGATGCGGTCGAAATTTGTCGAAGAAAGCTGCCCGCGCTCGATGCCAGAACAGGCCGGTCGCTGGAAAAGCTGGCGGACACTGAGATGGCCTTGAACCGCCCGCAGGACGCGAAGCTGAACTACGAGCGCGCCTTGGTGATTTTCGAGGAGACGCTCGGCCCGGATGATCCTTTCACGGCAGAGACCCGCGCGCATGTGAAGCAGCTCGGGGCGGCGGTCGTCAGCCCTGAAGCGTCTTCTGCTTCGCCCGCTTCAGGTAAATGAGATTGCGAAGGTAGAGAAAGGGCAGGAAGGCGTTCATCAGGATCAGCGGCGCCTTGTCCACATGGATGAGGTAGATGGTGTTGATCACGCTGCCCCAGAACGAGCAGTACCAGAACGCGGGCGGAACCGTGAGGCGCTTGTTCTTTTCTGTCGAGAGCCATTGAATGAGAAATCGAGCGCTGAACAGGCCGGCGCCGAAAAAACCGACGAGCGTCCATGTGATGGAATCAACATAAAGCCAGTCGCCAAGAAGCGGTTTGAGATAGGGTTCGAGAAAGCCGGACGCGGGAGGCATGGAACCTCAAGCCATGCGATAAAATGCGGGGAATCGCAAGCGGGGAATGTGCGCTAGCTCATCAACTTATCCGTGTGGCCCCCCTGGCGGAGATCCTGGGGAATCTGGCCGACAAACCGCGGCTGGAGACCGATGTGCTCAAAAATATTATTGATCTGAGTCAGGGTGATGCGTTGCGGATCGTCGATCTCGAAATAAACCATGTCGTGCGGGGCATCCACTTTATAGCGGGCGGCCAGCATGTCCATCTGGTGGCTGAGCTGCATGAGCTTGTCGCCGTCGCGGAGGCCCGGTGCGTAGATGAGGAGTTCGGTCATGGTGTGCCTTGGCTGTGGGAAGTTTAACCGGGGGAATGGGAGTCTGGCAAGCCTGCGAGTGAGAGTTTTCCGTTTTCAATTTTCCGTTGACCGTCCATTGTGACCGCCGCCTCCATTGGAACGTTGCGAATGTTGCACCATTCGTGGAATGCGGAGAACGGGAAACAGAAAACGCCAGAGCTTGCACCCCGCCCCGCCGCGTGCGAGGGAAGACACCGTTTGCCCGCGTAACGCCTCCGCGCCTAGGATCACCGCTCCCTCCTTTTTCTTAAATGCCCAAAGACACCTCCATCAAAACCATCCTCGTCATCGGTTCCGGCCCCATCGTCATCGGCCAGGGCTGTGAGTTCGACTACTCCGGCGTCCAGGCCTGCAAAGCTCTGCGCGAGGAAGGCTACAAAGTTGTGCTCATCAATTCCAATCCGGCCACCATCATGACGGACCCGGAGTTCGCGTTCCGCACCTACATCGAGCCGATCAATCCCGAGATCGTCGAGAAGATCATCATCCTCGAAAAGCCGGACGCGCTGCTGCCCACGCTCGGCGGCCAGACGGCGTTGAATTGCGCCATGTCGCTGTGGAATTTCGGCACGCTGACGAAGCATGGCGTGCGCATGATCGGCGCGAACGCGGAGGCCATCGAGAAAGGGGAGGACCGGCTCAAGTTCAAGAACGCCATGCTCAAAATTGGCCTCGACCTGCCGCAGTCCGGCGTGGCGCACACCATTGAGGAAGCGCGCGTTATCGCCGAGCAGATCGGCACGCTGCCTCTCATCATCCGTCCGGCCTACACGCTCGGCGGCACCGGCGGCGGCATCGCTTACAACAAAGAAGAGTTTGAAACCATCACCGCCAGCGGACTCGATCTCTCGCCTGTCACGGAAGTGCTCATCGAGGAATCGTTGCTCGGCTGGAAGGAGTTCGAAATGGAGGTCATGCGGGATAAGGCGGACAACTGCGTCATCATTTGCTCCATCGAGAATCTCGACCCCATGGGCGTGCATACGGGCGACTCGATCACCGTGGCGCCGATCCAGACGCTCACGGATCGCGAGTATCAAATCATGCGCGACTTTTCCTTCGCCTGCATCCGCGAGATCGGCGTGGAGACGGGCGGCTCGAACATCCAGTTCGCCGTGCATCCCGACACGGGCCGCATGATCGTCATCGAGATGAACCCGCGCGTCAGCCGCAGCTCCGCGCTCGCATCAAAGGCCACCGGCTTCCCCATCGCGAAGATCGCCGCCAAGCTCGCCGTCGGCTACACGCTCGACGAGCTGAAAAACGACATCACCCGCGAGACACCCGCCAGCTTCGAGCCTTCCATCGACTACGTCGTCACCAAGATCCCGCGCTTCACCTTCGAGAAATTCCCCGGAGCCAACGAAACCCTCACCACGCAGATGAAATCCGTCGGCGAGGCCATGGCCATCGGCCGCACCTTCAAAGAGAGCCTGCAAAAGGCCCTGCGCAGCCTGGAGATCAAACGCTTCGGCCTCATCGGCGATGGTGCCGACAAGGAAGTCGATGACGAGACGCTCAC
>VFKE01000125.1 GCA_009885695.1 Verrucomicrobiota bacterium
CGAGAACATCTTCACCTACTTCACACATCGAATCACCAACGCCGCCGCCGAAGGACTCAACTCATTGATCCAAGCCATCAAGTCCAACGCCCGAGGCTATCGCAACTTCACTCACTACCGCATCGCCATCCTCTTCCACCTCGGAAAGCTTCAACTGCATCCCGTTTCCACCCATTCAAAACCCTGAAGAACCAACATTTTAACGGAAAATAATCCGCTTCCCCCGACCATTCTGGTCGGCTCATGATGGAACCAGCCCGGTCAGAATGACCGGGCTACACACAGGCTCTGAAAGCCTGTGCCACTCGCTCATCCCCTCGCTGATTTTCATCGCTCCACGATGGATGAATTGATCGTCTTCTTTTGCTGATTGATACACTCAATTGGTATCACACGAGTCAACCTTGCGGTTCGCTCATCGTCTCCACCCGCAGCCAGCTTGGCTCCTCGCGGACACAGTCGAGGGCGGCGACGGCTTTCATCGCGGCGCGGACATCGCGCAAGGTCGCGGCATCGAGCATGAAAATGAGCGGCGTGATGCGGGCATCAGGTTCATCGGGCTGGATCACGGATGAGATGCCGATGCCGCTTTCACCAAAAACGGCGGCAACGCGCGCGAGCACGCCCGGTTTATCGGCGACCGTGAGGCGCACATAGAAATTGGAGATGGTCTCATCCACCGGCTTGCTCTTGCCATAAAGTCCGTGGGGCACAAAACCGCTGTGGCGCGAGCCGTAGTGCAGCGTGGCTGCGGCTTCGGCGATGTCGCTGATGACGCTGGATGAGGTCGGATCCTGGCCAGCACCCTTACCATAAAAAAGGGTTTCACCGACGATGTCGCCATGCACGAGCACGGCGTTGAACGCGCCGCCGATGCTGGCCAGCACATGACCCTGGGGCACAAGCGACGGCTGGGTGCGTACTTCGACGCGGCCTTTTTCATCCGCGCGGATGACGCTAAGCAGTTTGATCGTGTAGCCGAGTTGCGCGGCGAAGCGGATGTCGGTTTGCGATACCTGTTCAATGCCCTGCACGAACGTGTCCTCCGGTTTGACCCAGAAACCATAGCTGAGCGAGGCCAGGATGATGGCCTTGTGGGCCGCGTCCCAGCCGCTAACATCGAGTGTGGGATCCGCCTCGGCAAAACCGAGCCGCTGAGCATCGGCCAGCGCCGCCTGATAGCTGACACCCTCCGCCGACATGCGGGTCAGGATGTAATTGCAGGTGCCGTTAATGATGCCGTGAATGCTGCGGATATGATTGCCGACGAAGCCTTCCTGGAGCGTCTGAATGATCGGGATGCCGCCAGCCACCGCAGCCTCAAAATAAATTGGCACGTGATTTTCTTCTGCGAGCCTGAAAAGCTCCGGGCCGCGTTCGGCAAGCAAGGCCTTGTTCCCGGTGACGACGGGCTTCTTCGCGCGCAAGGCCGCACAGACGAGATCGAACGCCTCCGTGGTGCCGCCGATGAGCTCAACAATAATGTCAAGTTGCGGGTCCGCGACCAGCTCTCGCCAGTCGCCGGTCGAGCGCGCGCCCCCGGGGGGGATCTCACGCTTCTTGTCGGGGTCTCGGACGGCGATGCGCGTGATCTTGAGATCAAAGCCAGTGCGTTCTCGTAGCAGCCCGCCGTTTTTTTCCAGATTCTTATAAACTCCCAAACCGATATTCCCCAGACCGGCGAGGCCGATGCGGACGATTCGAAGTTGGTGACTGGCGGTCATGAAACGTGATAGAGAAAATGGAGGGCGATCATGCACGAGACTGCGGCGCTTTGCAATCCCATCGTGTAAGGCCTTGATATTCAATGTTATTTAATCAACTCATTCAATTATTTTGAGATTATTATTCTTGTCCGGCGTCTGGTTTTCTGATGGAATACTCTTATTACTTAGAGTGTTGTCCTCCATATCCCCTTAATCCAAAATTATGTCCACTCATCGTTCCGTCATACGACTTGCAATAATTATGGTGCCAGCTCTTCTTCTGGCCAGTGGAATTAAAGCCAGTGTTGCCGTCGAGACCGACCTTCCCGTCCCCACGTCGCTGTCGAACGAGGCTTCGATCATGGGTTCCATCGATGTGCAAACCGGCAGGAAGATGCACACCTTCGCGTTGGTCTGTGGTTTGCTGGCTTTTGCCGCCGCAGGTCAACAGGCTATTATCGCCCGTGGTGCCGTGATGCGTAAATTCAAGGTCACGAAGGACTGAGGTCCCCGGAAGCCGCGCTGCGGACAGCTTGGATCAAGAGAGTCCAAGATTCTGTGCCTCGCCAAAATTGGCGCTGTAGTTTCACGGCCATGTCCCATGGCGGCGGAGGCGCGTCCGCGAATGGCGCATTAAACCACATTGCCGGCATGGGGCAGGTGCCCTGACGCAGTTGCAGCTTCCAGTGCTTCTCCTTGAGCACCAGACCAGGCATTCCGGGATTAACATTTCGCAGCAGGAAAACAGGATCCGGGTTTCCCATTCCAAAGGGTTCCAGCCGGAGGAATTCATCGAAGAATTGTCTTCCAAAATCTGCCAGCGAACATTCAGCATCACATTCAACGCGTGCTTGCAGTGTTCCAGTCCCGAGTTGCCGGGTGACCGAGACATGCATGGCTTCACGGAACGCTGTAAAATTCTTTTCCTCCAACGACACACCAGCGGCCATCGCATGGCCACCACCTTTCAACAATAGATGGCGGCATTCATCCAGCGCCTCCACGAGCGACACGCCGGAAACGCTGCGTCCACTGCCCTTCCCGATCCCGTTTTCATCAAACGCGATGACTACGGCCGGCCGATAAAAGTCGCGCATGAGCCGCGAGGCCACAATGCCCACCACTCCCGGATGCCAGGAGCGGGATCCCATCACGATACACGAGGCCTGCACAAGGGCTGGATTCGCCAGGATGTCAGCCCGGGCCTCGACATGCGCACGGCCCTCCACTTCCTGTCGCTCGCGGTTGAGTTCATTGAGCAGCTCGGCATATCCCTCCGCCTCGGCGGCATCATCGCACAACAGGAGATCAAGCGAGGTCTGGGCGTGATCCAGCCGGCCCGAGGCATTCAGTCGCGGCCCGAGCCGGAAGCCGATGTGATGAGCCTCGATGTGTCCGTCCAGCCCCGCGGCCGTCTTCAGCGCCCGCAAACCGACGCGGCGGGTTGTCGCAATTTTTTCCAACCCCTTCTTGACGATGATCCGGTTTTCCCCGCATAGCGGAACAAGATCCGCCACCGTTCCCATCGCGGCGAGATCAAGCATCTCACGCAAATCAAAGCCGGGTATCTGGCGCAATTTTAGCAATGCGTGAAGTAATTTAAAAACGAGGCCCGCGGTGCAGAACTCGCCTTGGCCACCGGGGAGCTTCGGATTCACCAACGCCACACAATCGGGCAGCCTCTCGCCCGGCTCATGGTGATCGACAATTACGCAGTCCACGCCTTGCGTGCCCAGCCAGGCAACCTCCGCAACCGAGCAGGTTCCGCAGTCCAGTGCCACCAACAGCGCGGGCTTGCCGAATTCCTCAAAGCATCGCCCCAACCCCTCAAGGCTGAGTCCGTAACCCTCCTCCATTCGACGCGGCAAAAACGCGCGCGGTTTCAGACCATAGGCGCGCAGCAGAATCATGAGCTGCGCCAGCGAGGTGATGCCGTCCACATCGTAATCTCCGTAGAGGATCACCTTTTGCTGCTTTTCCACGGCTTCGATGATCCGGCGTCCCGCAGCCTCCATGCCCGGCAGCAGAAATGGATCGCCTAGCGCCGCAAGTTTCGGATCGAGGAAGGCCTCCACCTTCTCTTCACCCAGGCGCAAGGCGAGGAGTCGGCTTATGAGCGGAAGCAACGTCGAGCCTGAAACAGATTCTGAAAGTGAGCGCATGAGCGCCTCTTCAGGCTGGCGCAGGAACCATTCAACTTCAGCTGCTGGCATCGGGTGGGTGTTTGGCAAAGGGTAAGAAGTTCATCAGAGGTGCACCCGCGCATGCTAGCGCATGTTCCGGATTTCAAGAAGCGCAATCACGACCAGCTTTGGCGACGGCACCGAGCGTGTGACACAGGCTTGGAGCCTGTGATCGCTATTCGCTCAGCTCACGGATAAGCCTCCCGCACTCTAACCCGGCTTGGCGGACTCAGGGGGTCGATGGGGCTGGAAGGCTTGATTTTGCGACATCAGGCTCAAAAGGTCTGCACTACACGGCGAGCCGATTCATGGTTTCGGTGACGAGGTGATTTTGGGCGGCGGTTGCTCGGGCAGGCTC
>VFKE01000121.1 GCA_009885695.1 Verrucomicrobiota bacterium
AGCAGTTTCCGCTGTTCGCTCGACAGGGTGACGCCAGTGGTTTTTAGATTCATGCCGGACCATGGCAGGAAAATATCTATTGTCTAGACATTTCTGCGACAGAACACTAGTAATACCACTTCCCACACTGCCCTTTGCCAGCAGAACGATGCCAAGTATGAAAATGATGATGCAGGCGGGCACGCCAATGCCCCACATTAAAGACCCATGAAGGGCACACAAGCGAGGGCCATCGTTCCGGCAGCAATCAAGCCCGTCGTCCAGTTCAGCACGCGAAGTGTGCGAATCCTTCGTTGTTCCTCCATCATGCGCCATTCTGCACCCTGCGTTGATGGCGGCACTCGATAGATTATCTTGCTCATGACGAATGCAGAATGCGTCACGACATCCAATGTTGTCAACTATTCATGTCCGGCCAGTCGGCGCGTCATGCGCTCATTGCGGCCTTCACCCGTTGCACAGTGCTCATTCCTTTGCCTACGATCTTCGCGGTATTGCGCACGCTCTGCCCTTCCTTCAACTGGCGCACAATGTCTTTGTGCTTCGCCAGCAAATCAGCAGTGGCGAGCGTGCTTCCTTCGGGCCTTCCCAGCTTCACGCCTTTGAGCATGCACATGGGGACAGGTAAATTGTGCGCTGCGGTCCCGACTGTGGGTGTTACGGGTGTCTGGCCCAGCAAAGCAAACCATCCCCGGCGGCGAGACGCCCCCGACACCCACAGGCCAGAGGCCAGAGGCCCGTGTTACTACACAGACTGCAACGCGCGCTCTTCGCTAAAACGGATGCTCCATCCTGGTGCAGAGATGGACTCCTGAAATCATTTTTAATATAGTGCGGTGATTTCGTATTTGGCATCTTTCGGCGCGGGCACGCGGAGGGTTTCCCTGGCGGCGTCGAAGTCCTTCCACTCCGCGCCGTTCACGGTGGCGGAGCGGATGGGTTTTTTCTCCGGGTGGCGCAGGCGCACGAGCAGCGTGGCAGGGCGGCGGTCGCTGGCGAATTCGACTTTCGCGCTTATGCTCCCGCGCACGGTGGCGCTGGTGATATTGAGATTTACCGGGCCGAAATATGTCGGCGCTTTTTCGACAGCGATCGTCTTTCCATCCGCCAGCCACGCGCGGGGCACGGCCTGCCCGATGAAGAGTGTGCCTTCGCCGCTGAGCTCGTTGAGCAGCATGTTGCGATACAGCTCGAACCACGCGCCGTCGGTGCTCGGAGGCATGTAATACTGTCCCCAGGCCCAGCGATGTTCGAGCGGTGTGAGCTGGTGGTGCGAGAAAGCGCACGCGGTCATGCTGTAAAAAGATCGGATGGCTGCCTCCGGTTCGTCGCGATAGAGGTAAACCGTAGCCTGCTGGTTATAGACCGGCTCATTGGCCGCGCCCCATTGATTCAGGAACAGGTTGTCCTCATGGTCGTGGAGCATGGCGGTGGACAGCCAGCCACGCGGGTTGATCACGGCGAGCCGCGCCATGTGGACCGGACCAACATCCACGTCGGTGGGATACCATTCTTCCAGCATCCGGCGTGGGGTTGTCGCGTCGCACGGCACGTAGTTGATCCAGGTGCCATCGGCAAGCTGCACCACCGGAGATTTTACGCTGCCGCGGGCGAAAGCGGCGGTGACATCGGCGTGCATCTTCTTTGCGACCGTGGCGACCCCGGCGGCACGCGGGTGACCGTAGGCTGCGAGCGCGCGGGCGAAGATGTCGAGTCCCGCGACGAAGTAGCCATTGGGAAAACCCCACGCGCGGTCCGCACGGGTCCGGTCATTCAGCGGCGCGACGATGAGGCCGGGCGCCTCCTTGTTTTTCTGACTTTTAGCGACCTGGCCGAGGCACCAGTCCATCGCCTTGAGGGAAGCGGGCAACAGGCGCTCGAAGGAAACACGGTCGCCGGAGAGGAGGAAATTCTGCGCGATCGGGTAAAGCATCCCCGGCGAATACACGCCCCACTCGGCGTAGCCGCCCACGCGTCCATCAGGCTTTTGCTGGGTTTGGAACATCGAGGTGAATTCCTCCTCCGCCACTGCGTTGTATCCTCTCAGGCCAAAGATCATGTAGTCCACATAAACACCCTGATTGATGGGCCAGTCGGCGTTGGACTGTCCGTAGCCAAAGTTCGAGTAGGGCAGGTCGATATGCTCATCCCGAAAGCGTGGCAGCATCAGCGCATGCCAAAGATTGGCGCGGAAGAGATCATTGACCACTTTCTCCGGTGCCTCGAACTTCGCACCCTGCGCCAGCCAGCCTTCCCAGTATTTCACCGTTGCCGCACGGGCATTCACGAAATCCAACGCGGCGAGGGTGGCCACGTCCGCTGCCGGGATCGTCGGCGAAGTCAATTTGACGGTGATCTCCCGCGTCTCGCCATCTGCCAGTGTGCCGGTGCAATCAAACTCGATGCGCGGGTTTTTCTCGTCCGCGATGGGTTCGCGCGACTTCAGCGTGAGACCATTGCCGGGCTCAATCATCAACCACACATTGCCGGATTCGCAATCCACTACGCACCAGTGCCCGCCAACTTCGCGTAGTTCGGGATGCCGGTTCGCACTTTCGGTGGCCAGTTGGAAACCGAAGCTCAGCGGGCCCGCTTTGCCGGAGAATCTGAATTTGCTTAGCAGCACGCTGGCGAGTTGGCCGCGCTTTTCCGGCGGCGCGTCGCGCAGCGGCTCGACGATTTGCTCGACCTCGCAACGCTGGCCGCCGCGTTCGCAAGTCGTGACGAGGATCGGCAGTCCATCCACGATCCGCTGCCCCTTCCACTGCCACTCCGGCCAGAGCGGGTCGAAGCGGAACTTGTGCGCGAAGGAGAGATCCGGCCGGGCCCGGCCCCATCGGTCCACGCCGAACTTGTAAATCGAACCGTGCCGCGCAACAAAGCCGGTCAGGTGACCTTTGGCACCCAGCAATTCGGTTTCCACGCCGTGATGTGGCTTTGTCGGATCGCCAAAGTCAGCCCACTTGCCGGTCCATTCTGCGAGCGACGCCTCCGGTTCGTGCTTTACGTGATCGAGAATGCGCTCCCCATTCAGCGACGCGAGGTGCGCAACAAAATCGACCGGCGCATCTGCCAGAGTGATGAAAGCATCCTGCTCCGGCAGCCACATCGCCTTGTGCCGCAGGAGTTGCTCCAGACCGATCGAGAAGCCGCGCGTGCCGTCGCCTGACAATTGCACCGTCAGGACCGGCGCATCGGGCTGCAGGCCCGGGTCGTCTTTGAGATGCGCGACCTGGTCCGGCGTTCCATGTTCGAGCAGGTGCTGCCAGATCGCCTGCGACTGGCGGCGCGGCGCGGTTGGCTTCGGCCACGCAACCGATACGTCGAGCGCATCGACATCGCCACCGCCCGCTTCGACTTTCGGTTCCGCCCCAAGCATGTCCGCAGGCTCCAATCCGACCCCGGCAACGTTCAAGATTTTCACGCCGGGCGCACCCGGCAGGAGGCGCGGAGCAAGCGTGGTCTTGCCCACACCGCGATACCCAAACGAGATGCGCACTTTTTGCGACAAGACCGACTCCTGAGCCTGTGCTGGAATGAGCGTCGCTAGCGCGAGCGCGCCGGGCAAGACGAACGTTTTCAGCCACAGCGCGCGACTGAAATGTGCCATTCGGATCAGGGTACAAAATCCAACAAAAAAGGGCGGCAGGTTCATAGGTTCATTGTTTGCGCGATTCATACTCTTAGCTGAAAAGTTCCAGCAGGTGGAGGTCAATCCGGTCATTCATTCTGCCGCTGGCTTTCTTGCTGGCGATAATGTCGCGGAGATTGGCGACGGGAAGATGTCTTCTTGAACGGCTCTGGGCTTGGCTTCAGCGAAGCTTTCGATGCCGTCAGGTGCGAAGATGAGATCGAGGTCGAACGAGCCGTCCTTGAGTTGGACGAAACCCTTGCCCCTGATGATCACAGCCTGAGTGATGTCATCGTGGGCGACGCCTAGCCCAAGCAGGGCTCATCCGCGCTTCCAAGGAACGAGCCATCTGGCGACGGCATAACTCGCGGAATGCTTGGTTTTCTGCTTTCTCGTGGGCGGTGGTTAGCGTCATGCTCATAGTTGGATGATGATGGAAGATGCGACTTAGTCAAGTCGAGCTACGCATGATACTCCTGCAACGCCCGCACCTGCACTTCACTGCCTTGCAGTGACTTGATCGCTCGCAGCGCGGCATCAGCACCACGGAGCGTGGTCATGATCGGGATGCGGTTTTGCATGGCGGCGGTGCGGATCTTCACTTCGTCTTCGCGGGGGTTCTTGCCGGACGGGGTGTTGATGACGAGGGCCATGTCCTTGTTCTTCATCAGGTCGAAGACGATGGGGCGCTGGCTGCTGTCAGGGGTTCACGGGTTCGAGCACCTTGCGCACGCGCACGATGCGGTGCGCATACTGCGGAAGCTTTTCCATCTCGCGCAAATGATCGCCGAGGCGATGGGGATCGTTGCCGAACTTGGCGGCGATGTTGCGCCGGATGTCGCGCAACCAGTCGAGGCCGTCGTCTGTCAGCGGAGGTGGAGGTTGCTGATTCATAGCGGTTCGTTCAAGAGTTCAAGGGGTGTGATGAGCTTGGGCGTTTCATAACCGAGCCTGCCGTTGATTCGGTGGATGTGATCGGCCTTGTTGGCGTTGGCGATGTGGCGACAGTTCCACGAGACGAGTATATCGCACTTGTGCCATGTAGCCAGCGCCAGATGACGTGCGTCGCCGGTGGCATCCGATGGCATGACTTTGTTGGCGATGTAAGCATCAACGAGATCATCCACTTCTGGGTCGTCTTGCAACAAGGTCAACTTGTCGATCAGTTCCAGAGCATCGCCTCGCTTCGGTTCAGGTGTGGCAGACAATTCGTTGATGACAGCAAGCGACGTGACAAGCGTGTCCTCTGATTGTGCCTTGTCCCATCAACGGCGTGTCCAGTTTCGACGCGCCTGATTCTCGGGCACGGTGAGGCGTGTCTCGAAGTAGAAACTCGGGATGCTGGTCTCGATGTAGATGAGCTGGTCCACGGGCAAAATGCTACGGCCCGACCTTGGAAAGTCGAGCTACTTATGATACTCCTGCAACGCCCGCACCTGCACCTCGCTGCCTTGCAGTGACTTGATGGCCCGCAACGCGGCATCAGCTCCACGCAGCGTGGTCATGATCGGGATGCGGTTCTGCATGGCGGCGGTGCGGATTTTGACTTCGTCTTCGCGGGGGTTCTTGCCGCTGGGGGTGTTGATGACCAGGGCCATGTCCTTGTTCTTCATCAGGTCGATGACGTTGGGGCGCTGGCCGCTGGCGAGTTTGGGGAGGATGTTCACTTCGATGCCGGCGTCTTTGATGACTTGGCCGGTGCCGCTGGTGGCATACAAGATGAAGCCGAGGTCGGCGTAGCCTTTGGCGATTCTCACGACGTTGGGTCGGTCGGTTTCTTTGACGCTGATGAAGACGTTGCCCATCGTGGGCAGGGTGCCGCCGGCGGCCATCTGGCTTTTGGCGAAGGCCATGCCGAGGTCGTAGTCGATGCCCATTACTTCGCCGGTGCTTTTCATCTCGGGGCCGAGGATGATGTCCACGCCGGTGAACTTGCTGAAGGGGAAGACGGCTTCTTTGACGCTGAAGTGCTTTGGATGCACCTCTTCGGTGAAGCCGAGTTCCTTCAAGGTTTTGCCGACCATGATCTTGGCGGCGAGTTTTGGTAATGGGACACCGATGGCTTTGCTGACGAAGGGCGCAGTGCGGCTGGCACGCGGATTGACCTCGATGACGTAGAGGTCGTCGCCTTTGACGGCGAGCTGCATGTTCATGAGGCCGCGCACGTTGAGGGCTTTGGCGAGCTTCTTGGCGGCGTCGCGGATGCGGTCCTGCATCTCTTTGCTGAGGCTGAAGGGCGGGATGACGCAGGCGCTGTCGCCGGAGTGGATGCCGGCTTCTTCGATGTGCTCCATGATGGCGCCGATGACGGTGGTCTCGCCGTCGCTGATGCAATCGACATCGACCTCGGTGGCGTCTTCGAGGAAGCGGTCGATGAGGATGGGGTGGGTGGCGGGTAACTCAGGCATCTTGCCTGAGCTGTGCGGCGAGCTTCCAGCTTGCTGGGGAGTGCGGGCTGGAAGCCCACTGGACGGCACAGGCTGGAAGCCTGTGTTACTATCGCTGATCGCCTTCGAGACGTATGTGATAAGTTCCAGGTCGGAATAAACGATCTGCATTCCTCTTCCGCCGAGCACGAAGCTGGGGCGCACGAGGCTGGGGTAACCAATGCGCGCGGTGATGGCCAAAGCCTCCTCCAGCGAGGTGGCGGTGCCGCTTTCGGCCTGGTGCAAACCAAGGTCGTCGAGCAGCTTGGCGAACATCTTGCGGTCTTCGGCGAGTTCGATGTTCTTCGGCGAGGTGCCGATGATGCGGACGCCGTTTTCTTCGAGACCTTTGGCGAGATTCAGCGGGGTCTGGCCGCCGAACTGGACGATGACGCCGAGCACCTGGTCGTGGCGGTTTTCGCGCTCGTAGATGTTCAGCACGTCTTCGAGCGTGAGGGGCTCAAAATAGAGTTTGTCGGAGGTGTCGTAGTCGGTGGAGACGGTCTCGGGGTTGGAGTTGACCATGATGGTCTCGTAGCCCAGCTCGCGCAGGGCGAAGCTGGCATG
>VFKE01000069.1 GCA_009885695.1 Verrucomicrobiota bacterium
TCCGTCGCGGACATCTTCGCGATTGGGGAGGCCGAGGTGCTCCTTGGGCGTCACGTAGCAGAGCATGGCGCACCCGTACCAGCCTATCATGGCGGCGCCGATGCCGCTGGTGATGTGGTCGTAGCCGGGGGCGATGTCGGTGGTGAGGGGCCCGAGGGTGTAGAAGGGGGCCTCGTGGCACCATTCGAGCTGCTTGGCCATGTTCTCCTCGATCATGTGCATGGGGACGTGGCCGGGGCCTTCGTTCATGACCTGGACGCCTTTGGCCCAAGCGCGTTTGGTGAGTTCGCCTTGGACTTCGAGTTCGCCGAACTGGGCTTTGTCGTTGGCGTCGGCGATGCTGCCGGGGCGGAGGCCGTCGCCGATGCTGAAGCTGACGTCGTAGGCGGCCATGATGTCGCAGATGTCGTCCCAGTGGGTGTAGAGAAAATTTTCTTTGTGATGGGAGAGGCACCACTTGGCCATGATGCTGCCGCCGCGGCTGACGATGCCGGTCATGCGATGCGCGGTCATGGGGACGAAGCGCAGGAGGACGCCGGCGTGGATGGTGAAGTAATCGACGCCTTGCTCGGCCTGCTCAATAAGAGTGTCGCGATAAAGTTCCCAGGTGAGGTCTTCGGCTTTGCCGTTCACTTTCTCGAGCGCCTGATAGATGGGCACGGTGCCGATGGGCACGGGGCTATTCCGCAGAATCCACTCGCGGGTGGCGTGGATGTTCTTGCCGGTGGATAGATCCATCACGGTGTCCGCGCCCCACTTGGTGGCCCAACGCATCTTTTCGACCTCCTCCTCGATGCTACTCGCGACGGCGCTGTTGCCGATGTTGGCGTTGATCTTCACGAGGAAGTTGCGGCCGATGATCATCGGCTCTAGCTCGGGGTGGTTGATGTTGGCGGGGATGATGGCGCGGCCGGCGGCGACTTCGCTGCGGACGAATTCGGGGGTAATTTCGTTCGGGATGCGCTGGGGGAAACGGGTGAAAATGGAGGGGGTGTAGGGGGAGGGCGAGACGCCCGATGTCGAAGGCGAGACGCCTTCGACGGCGGGTGAGACACCCGCCCTACCCACTGCGGGTGAGGTATCCGCTCTACCCACTGCGGGTGAGACACCCGCCATACCCACTTCGGGTGAGGTATCCGCCATACCCGTGGCGGAATGCTGGGCGCTGCCTGCGTGTTGCTTGTGCAGGTCATTTCTCACAATGTCATCGCCCCATTCCGCAATCCGCATTCCCAATTCCGCATTCTTCAGGTTTTCGCGGATGGCAATGAACTCCATCTCGGGCGTGATGATGCCCTGCTTCGCATACCAGAGCTGCGTGACGGGATGGCCGGTGGCTTTGAGCGGGCGGCGGCGCTCACCGTGGAGGCCGGGGAATTCGACGAGGCGGTTGCGCTCGGCGGTGCTGGCGAATTCGGCGTGTTTGCCGGAGAGGTAGCCGTTGTCCTGCGGTTTTACTTCGCGGCCGTCATAAGCGGCGACGTCATTGCGGGCGGCGATCCATTTTTCGCGCAGGGCAGGGAGGCCTTCGGAGGAGTTGCCGTGGAAGGCGGGATCTCCCCAGGGGCCGGAGCAGTCATAGACGCGGACGGGGTCGTTGACCTCGATGCGACCGTTGAAGGCTTTCGTGGGAGAAAGAGTGATCTCGCGCATGGGGACGCGGATGTCCTGGTGAATTTGGCCCTCGATGTAGATGCGGCTGCTGTTCGGCAGTTGCTCGCTGCTGTGGGGTTCGAAGGATTCTTTGGTGGCGATCATGGTAGGGGAAGGGATAAGGGACAAGTGAAAAGGGGTAAGTAGAAAACAAGAAAGCCACGCTGCTTAAGGACGGCGTGGCTTCGACGTGAGATGGCTTTGCTCCCTGCGGCGGCATTACCCGCTTCAGGTTCAAAGGGTTCATTTCTCGCGAAACGTCTCAGCCGGAATCCAGCGCCCCTGTTTGTCGATGAAAGGTGATGGATGCCCCCGGGAAGTCAACGCGGAAGTCTGGAGCCATGCGGAGCTTGCGTTCTGGCCGTACATTCGTCATGTTCCGGCATGAGTTTGAAGGCAGCCATGCACCTTGACGACATTCTGCTTCGTTGCCGGATGGCCGGGCTGCGCCGCACTCGCGCGCTGGTGGCCGTGCTGAAAAGTCTGGTCACCGCCCACAGCCCGCTTACCCTGGCTGATGTCGCCGGGTCACCTGAGCTAAAAAACGGCTGTGACAAGGCCACTGTTTATCGGTTGCTCACCCGTCTCGAGCATCACGGCATCATCCGGCGATTGGGATTGCATGATCGTTCGGCTTATTACTCCATGATATTTCCAGGGCGTCATGATGACTATCTCATTTGCACCGCATGTGGCGTGATCGAGAAGCTCGATCTGGCGTGCCCGGTGGAAAAGCTTGAGGCGCAAATCTCCCGGGAATCGGGCTTCCGCAAGCTGTATCATGAGCTCGAATTTTTCGGCATTTGCCCGTCCTGCGGTTGAAAATGCCGTCGGGGGAAACATCTTGCCGCGGGCCGGGTAATCCTTATTCTCAGGGAGTGACGTTTTTCACCGCTCAACAAAATTTCGCGGGCCGTGCCGCCGGGATCGCTGCGGTCTCGGCGTTGTTTTTGCTGTCCGGTTCTGCCCCGGCGCAGTCGAAGAGTGCCGCCACCGACCTGCGCATGTTGCGCGCCGCGTTCCGCCAGGGTCTGCTGACCGCGATTCTGCCGGAGAAGCGGGCCCATGCTGACCGGCTGCTGGGCTTGGAGAGAAAGCTGGCATCAGCGCGCGACTACGCGAACGCCATCAAGGTGCGTGATGAGCGGCTGGCGCTTGAACAAGAGCTGGCCGTGTTCGAGCTGGAGCTGCCCGTCCTCGCCCTGCGCGCATCGGGCAAATCCGCCTTAATGCCCGAGCGCATCGTCTTCAGTGCGCAGGAAGCCACGCTTTCCGGAGTGAAGCTGGATAACAATGGCTCCATCACCGGCTGGGAAAGTGCAGGAGGCACAGCGACCTGGAGTCTGCCCCAGCTCCCGGAGGGTGGCTACGAAGCAATATTGAAATACATCTGCTCCGAGGGATGCAGCGCGGCTGTTGAAGTGCGCGAAAGTTTCTACATGCTTCGCAGCAAGGTGGCTCTGAAGATTGGAAATCAGCTTGAGAAGAATCTAGGCACGCTTCGAATTCGTAAGGGCGACGGCACGCTCACGCTGGCTGTTGATGGTGCCAGTCCCTCGGCGCATTTTCGTCTCATCGCACTTGAGCTCGCACCCGTGAACCGATGATCGCTGCATCCAGCCAGTGTCGGATTCTATTTTTACACCTGCTGGCGGCAGCGTGTCTCTTTGGTTCAGCGCGTGCCCAGTCACCCGATGAGCCGCAGCTCCCGCTCATGCCTGAAATTCGTGAAATCCGGGAACAGTTCACCCGGCGGGCGCTCGACGCAGGGCGGATGCTGGTAGACCAGTATTCCAAGGCGCTCGCCAGCCTTGAGACCCAGGCTTTGGAAGTCAACGATTACGCTGCCGCGCTCGTGGCGCAGCAGCGTCGGCAGGAGATCACTGAATACTATACAAGCCGTGATTTGGATCCTGGCAACAGCATCGTCTTGAAGCCGTCTGATGGAAAAATCACTGGCGCCGTCTCACTGATTAAATATGAAAACACACTGGCCTTTCTTCGCACTTCAGGAGGCAGCGCCACATGGGATGCATCCAAGATCACCCCTGACAACTATACGGTGAGCATCATCTGCGGCGTTGGTGATATCGATCCAGAACTGGCCGGTGGCACGCCAGGTCATGAGATTGAATTTGGTGAAGTCACAAGCCTGGTCGCCCCCCCCCCTGTCAAACTTGGTTTCAATTTAGAGTACACCGGTGGCTGGAATGATTTCAAAACTTTTACCCTCGGCGACATCAAAATCTCACGGAGCAACGCCCGTTTTGCCATCAAAACTGCCGCTCTCAACGGCAAGGGCGGACTGATGCGGTTGAAGGAAGTACGGCTCTCGCCCGCGCTTCCTGATTTGCACCAGCCCGATAGAGAAGTCGTGACGGTAACGCTCGCGCAACTGGAAGAGATTCGCACAGCTCATCAGGAGAAACTCAGGGAACTCGAGCAACCCGTGCTCAATGACTATCTCTCAAAGCTCACTGCGCTCAGTGATGATCTCATCGCAAAGAATGATGAAGACGGCACGGAGGCGGTCGTTGCGGAATCGAAACGCGCCCATGAATCTTTTGGAAAATCCGAGAAATCCACCCGCGCCCCGGCTGACGGGTCATTGGCCGAAGGGCTTGAGGAAGTTCCCGACGTGGCATTTGTTGAGGCACCGAGCAACAGCGGAGATCGTTTCCTTGTCACTGTTGGCGAAAAAAGATTTTACGTAAGGCTCAAGTCGGTAAGTTGTCCGTCGCCGAATCCAGAGGTTCATTCGCTGAAAGACTTTTATGATCGCTACTTCGGCATCACGAAAGCGGATAGCATCATGATCGGGCGGCAGGCGAAAAATTTTACCACTGCATATCTGAAGGGCAGGCCACTTAAGTTGCGCACACGCTGGCAGAATGATATGTCCGGTTCCGTGCTCGCCGACGTGCTATCAGCTGAAATCGGCGACATGGGGGGGATACTGGTCGACAACGGTCTAGCCGCGGTCCTGGAACCGACTTCAAAGAATCCATCCCAGCGCAAGGTTGAGGGAATCGTTCGTGATGTCCTCAAGCAGCGTGAGGCAGGTGCCAGGGCAAAACCCGTGCCGCCGGGCGCGTGGGCATTAGCCGACGAAATCAAGCCCGCGCCGTAATCTGCCCGTCCGACGCTCATGCCCTTGCATCTTCATATCCGTCTGGCCGCTTTCACAGGGGTATTCATGTTCACGGCCGCGCCGGCTCAAGCGCTGGATAATGGACAGACACCTGCCGGACGACTTGAACAGCTTGAAGAAACCTATTCATCCAACCTGCGCAAATACCACGCGCCCATCATCCAGGAATACCTTGTTTCCCTGGAAAAACTCAGGCAGACGATGTCGCAGCGTGGCCGCACCGAACGCATCTCCGATGTGCAGTCCGAGATTGACCGCGTGAAAAAAATCAAAGCGGGCTCCGGGCTTCTCCCTTACGAATCCCTGTCAACAGTTCCGGGAGAAAACACTTTTGAAAGGCAGCTCACGACCGGGGCAGGCATGGTCAAGTCGTCTAATGAAGCGAGGCAGCCTGCCAGCATCATCCTGGTCGCAGCCTCTGCAAAAAGATTTGCCCCTAAACTCGACAGTCTCTCAGACAAACCGGACAGTCGCGCCGTGCCCGTCGGCGCTGCTGAGTGGCAAATCGACCAAATTTCCGCAGGCGACTATCGCATTTCCATTCTCTATTCCTGCGCCGGAAAGCCCGCCGATTCCACCATCATTGCGAGCTTCGGTCAGAACAGCGTATCGCGGGCCTTCACCGCAGCCAATGCCACCGGTGGCATCAATGAGTTTCGAATCGCACGATTGGGAAACATCCGTATCGACAAGAGTTTCACTGGAGCGAGTCTGGTGCTGCAGAACGGCGATCCCGCCCTCGCCGCCATCTGGGTGCGTCAGGTGATCATCAGCAAACAGAAAGGTGCCGAAAAAAAGTAGAATTCGCCCCTGATTGAATCTAGCGTGATTGAGTGACAAGGAGACAGCACACTCATGTGCCGTTCCAACGCGGGACAGGAGTTTCCCGTCTCCCAGATTGCAACTGCTCATAAGCTGCCAAACATCAGGCGACCCAGCGTCACGGCGCAAGTCATCCCCACGACGTCCGCGATGATCCCCACCGCCAGCGCGTGACGGATGCGGCGCACACCCACGCTGCCGAAGTAAACCGCCAGCACATAGAACGTTGTTTCCGTCGAGCCGTACATGATCGCCGCCGTGTATTTCAGGAAACCGGTGGAGGAAGGGTTCAGAATGATCTCGTTCAGAATCCCCTGCGACCCCGAACCGCTCAGCGGCCGCATGATGGCCATCGGCAGGAGTTCTGCTGGCAGATGAATCAAGCGCAGCAAGGGATCGAGCAACTGCCCCAGCAGCAGCATCGCGCCGCTCTCGCGGAACACCGCCAGGGCCGTGAGCATGATCACCAGGAAGGGCATGATCCGGGTGACGGTGGCGAATCCATCTTTCGCGCCTTCGACCGCCTCTTCATAAACCGGCACCCCCTTCGACAGGGCAAACAGCACCGCCACCACCAGCACCAGGGGAATGGCCAGCGTGGAAAATCGGCGCATGTACTGTGTCCAACTGGGGGCCTCTGCGCTAGCGTCAACTGGCGCGGCTGCTTCTGCAGCCTGCATTTCAGACGATCGCTTCTCAGTCTCTGTTTTCTTTTTTGCCGCGTTTTCGATGACGGACTGCAGTCCGGTCGTTGCGAGAAAGTTCTCGCGATGCTTTGGAAAAAACTCAAACCAGCCGCCGACAGCGAAAGCCAGGGCCGCTGTGCCGATCAGCACGCGCCGCAGAACCGAGGCGCGGAACGGCGGGGCGGGGGCATCCTGCTCCCGCTTCGTTTCAGACGAGGGATTGGTGCCATCGCCACTTTCATCGGGCAGCTGGCGGAACACCCGCAGCTTTTCCAGCAGCTTGACCGCGAAGATGGCGCAGATCGTCGCGCACAGCGTGGCGCAGAGAGTCGGTGTGATGATTTGATAAGGACTTTTTACCCCGCCCACGCTGAGGAAGTTGATTGCTTGCATGGGAATCAGCATGAAGCCCGCGGTGTTCAATGCGAGAAACATGCACATGGCGTTGCTCGCGCTCTGCTTGTGGGGATTCAGCGTCTGCAGATGTTCCATCGCCTTCAAGCCAAACGGAGTGGCGGCGTTGCCCAGTCCCAGCATGTTGGCCGCGATGTTCATGACCATGGCGCCCATCGCGGGATGGTCCGCCGGCACGCCGGGAAACAAGCGGCGCATCAGCGGCGATAGCGCCCGTGCCACCCTGTTGAGCAGGCCTGACTTATCCATAATGCGCAGCACGCCAAGCCAGAGCATGATCATGCCCGCCAGCGGCAGCGCTATATTCATCACGACATCTTTGCATGTGGTGAAGATGCCGTTTACCACGCCGCCTTCGACGCCGAGCCGGCCGAACAATGCCCCCACGATCAAACCCGTGAGCAGGAGAAAAGACCAGACGTAATTCAGCATGGGTAATAGGCTCGTCGTTCTTGGTTCATGGTTCGTAGTTTGCAGGTGTGAGTTCCACAAGCAAATAGTGTATTTCGGTTGCTCTCGCATTATTTTCCTTGAACCAAGAACCAAGAACCCTGAACCATTAACCCGTGTCCCTCTCCCGCGAACTGCGCCATCCGATCAAGGTCGTCTGCCATCGCACCGGCCTTACTTCACATGCGATCCGCGTGTGGGAGCGGCGCTATGGCCTGATCTGCTGCCAGCGCACGGAATCCAACCGCCGCCTTTACTCCGATGAGGAGATCGAAAAGCTCCGCGTCCTGAAATGCCTGACGGACTGCGGTCACCGCATCAGCAGCATCGCTAGCCTCTCCTTTGAAGAACTCTACGAGCTATACAAAAAGGAACATCCCCAGCCCGCCGCGCATGACGCCGTCGGCACCGGCCCGCTGCTGCACAAAACTCCGGAGCAATGCCTCGCGTGCTGCCTTGAAGCCGTGAAACGCATCGAGCAGCCGCTCCTCACGGAGTTGCTGGAGAACGCGCGGAGCCGTTACGGCCACCGAGTTACACTGCTGCGCGTGGTCGCGCCACTTGTCCATGAGGTCGGCGAAGGCTGGCGCAAGGGCGAACTGCGGGTCGCCCATGAACATCTGGCCACGGCGGTGGTGCGGGATTTCTTATCGCACGCGGCTCGCAGTTATCCGAAGCGCCTGAATGCGCCGGAGCTGATCGTGTCCACACCCGCCGGCCAGACTCATGAGATTGGCGCGTTGCTGGTCGCGGCGGCGGCGCGCGATGTCGGCTGGCGCGCGACTTATCTCGGCCCATCCCTGCCCGCGGAGGAAATCGCCGCCTGCGCCAAACAGCGCAAGGCCCGCGCCGTCGCGCTCAGCCTCGTTTATCCCAATGATGACCCGGATTTGCCCGGCGAACTCAGCCGGCTCCGCAAACTGCTGCCGCAGGATGTGGCCCTGCTCATCGGTGGCCGTGCCGCCTACGGTTATCACCAGGCGTTGCGTGTGCCTGATGTGCGGTTGATCACCGACCTCGGCGCGCTCGAGTCCGCTCTTGAAGATTACACGACGGCAAAAACTGAATCTTGAAACTTGCGCTGTGAAACTGCTCTTCGTCTGCATGGGTAACATCTGCCGCTCCCCAGCGGCGGAGGGGATGATGCTCGCAAAATTGCAGAAGGCGGGTCTCGCTCAAATGGTGGTCGTGGATTCGGCAGGTACCCTTGATTACCACATTGGAAAGCAGCCCGACAAACGGATGGTTGATGCCGCAGCCAGACGTGGAGTGCGCCTCGATCATCTGGCGCGCCAGGTGCAGGCGGTTGACCTCCGGGATTTTGACATGGTGCTGGCCATGGACCAGGACAATCTCGCGGAGATCAAGTTGCTGGATCCGGACGCGCGGTTGCGCGACAAAATCAAACTCTTCGGTGAGTTTTGCACGAGGCACAAGGTCTCCGAAGTTCCTGATCCCTATACTGGAGGTCCGGCTGACTTTGAGTTGGTGCTCGATCTCCTGGAAGACGGTTGCACCGAGCTGGTGCGTCGCATCCAGGCGGGAGAACTGCCGGCTTCGTAATGGACTGAGTCCGGGCGCAGTCGGTATGCTTCAGGCGCGATGGTCTTCGCTGGGCATTGCATCCGTCTCGCTGGCGTGCGGCTTGTCGGAGATGTCCTCCTCATTCACGCCGTCAACGCGGAGCGAGATTTTCACGTCATGCTTGCGAGCTGCCACATTCATCAGGGAGCGGATGGCGCTGATGGTGAAGCCGTTTTTGCCGACCACGCGCTTTACATCTTCGGGCGCGAGTTGGAGCCGGTAGGAGATGGTACCGTTGGTGTTGGTGCCGACGGCGATGCTGGCCTGTGCGGGGTGGTCGATCAGATTCGCCACGACATACATTAAAAATTCACGAAGAGCCTCGGGTGTATCCATGGTGGTAAATATTGCGCGCCACGATGACATACCGTGCTCGCCACAGCGCGAGTGGCGAAACATCCTCCTTTTCGCACCCCAGCCTCAGGCCTTGGCGAGGGCCTTCTCGGCCTTCTTCAGCAGGCTGCGCACGGTCTCGCTGGGCTGTGCGCCTAGGGAAATCCATTTATTGGCCTTCTCCAAGTTTACCTTCACATTATTGTCCGCCATCAGCGGATCGTAAGTGCCGAGAATTTCGAGGAAACGTCCATCGCGCGGGAACCGCTGGTCAGCGGCGACGATGCGATAAAACGGACGGTTTTTGGTGCCTTCGCGGCGGAGTCTGAGAACGACCATATTGAGTTTGCGTGGGTTGGAAAAGGAGGGCCGTGAAAGTCCCTGTCATTGGGAAAAAAGCAAGTAGAAAATCCCTTTTCAGTGTCGCGCACTCGGCTATGTTGCGTCCGCTGGTCCGGGGCAGCAATCCGGAGAGGTGGTCGAGTGGTTTATGGCTCCAGTCTTGAAAACTGGCGTGCGGAAACGCACCGTGGGTTCGAATCCCACCCTCTCCGCCACTTAAAAATCGGGAATGACCGTGTGAGGTAGCGCAAGCTGTTCCAGTTTTAGAGCGGTTTAAATAATATCGCAGCCTCGAAGCAAAAAACGCGGGAAATAGGCATGTTTCGTTGGCTGACGTGGCTTCTTCCCGCACTCTTACGAGATGCGGCTACGTCTTTTTTAAAATGCTCTGGAACGGTTTAAATAATTTCGTAGCCGCGTTCGTAAGAACGCGGGAAATAGGGAAGCTCTCCCCGCAGCCGCGAAGCAAAAACGCGGGAAGATTGGAAGTTTTGTAGCCAGGTGATTTTGTCTCGCACTCTTGCGGGATGCGGCTGCGAAGTTTTTTATACTGGCTAGAGGGGATTTGCGAGAACAGGGGTGCAGGCAGCTTCGCAGGGGAAGCAATGAAGCACCTCGCGGGGTGTGCCAGTGTTTTACGCAAATGACGTTGAGCGCGCTCATGTCTGGCATGACTGCCGGTCTGATGACCTCACTTCACTTCAGTTCCCAGCAGCCGCCCTCTTTGGTGCTGCGAACAAAGAGATGGTTGTAGGCTAGAACTGGGTAGCTCCAAATTTTGCCAGTCACGAGGGATGCGCGCTTGAGTTCGGTGTACTTGGCAGGGTCAGCCTTCACGAAGACGACCTCACCCTTGTCGGTTAAGGCGATGATGTCGTTGCCGCTCAGAATTACCTGGCCGGGACCGTAGCCAGGCTGTTCCCATTTCACATCGCCGGTTTTGATATCGACACAGGCCAGCGGGCCTTCGCCATATTTTTTGAAACTGAACATGCCGTAAAGATAGCCGTCCTTTACGACCGGCGTGCTCCAGTGGTTGGCAACTTTGTCGCCCTCCTTGCGCCAGAGTTCGGTGACCGTGAATGCCGCACCGCTCTTGCTGATCTTGAACGCGCCAGCGCCCACGCCGTAGCCGGCGGAGCAATAAACGATGTCATCAGATACCACGGGGGAGGCCGCAGTGCTGGTCCGGTAGGGGAAGGGCGCGCGCCACAACACTTTTCCGTCTTTCGGGGTAACCGCGACCAGTCCGCTTTGAGTGAAGTAGATGCACTGGTGGGTGCCGAGAATATCCGCGAGGATCGGCGTGGCATGGGTCATCGTGTCATCCTCGCCCTTCCATTTCACTTCGCCGGTTTTCTTGTCGATCCCGAGCAGGGCTTGGCCCTTCCCGCCCCCGGCCATGAGAAGGAGGTCGCCATCGATCACGGGTGAGGCGGCGTTGTCCCAGTGGATGTTGTTGCCTGCGTTTTGTTTAATCACATCGTGAGACCAGATGGGCTTGCCGTTTTTGGCATCGAAGCACCAGACCACAAGGTTACGGTCGATCACATAAACTTTTCCCTCGCTGATGGCGGGGGTGGAGCGGGGGCCATCGCCGCCACGATTGTCACGGGTGCCGGCATCGCCCTGGCCGCTGTATTGCGCTGGGGCCATCGGCTTGGACCACATCTCCTTGCCGCTCTTGATATCCAAGGCGATGAGTGTTTCAAATTTTCCGCGGGCAACAACAGTGAATACTTGTGCGCCAGCGACTACGAAGGAGCTGAAGCCAGTTTCGGTCGGTGTGACCCAGAGCTTGGAAATTTTCGCCTTGCTGATATCGGCGACGGGTAGTGCTGGGGCGATGCCGCTATTATTCGTTCCGCGGAATTGGGGCCAGGCACCGGGGTCGGCGATGATTTTTTTTGGAAGCTCGGCCTGGATCGAGGAGGCAGCGATGACGCCTGCGGCAAGGGTATTGATGGAGCGGAAAGTCATGGTGGAACGGTAAAATTTGTAGAGATTCAAACACGCGAGAGGCGGGCTTGGCAACATGCTATTTAGCCCGGCCGTGTCATTCTCATCGTCCACGGGCCAGCCGGGCCGGCTGCGAGATCTAAGGGCACCCGCTTCATCACGTCTTCTGCTGCATAATTGGACGAAACTAGCACAATATCTGCGCGGTAAATATCACCTCCTGAATACACTGTGTGCCATGCATGATGGCACTTTCGTCAAAGTGACAAAGCGAAGTCCGGAAGAACTTTGGCAGGCGATCAAAAGCGACGCGCCTGATCTTTGGTTTTGCCCGCACCCGTTCGAGCACCTCTACAACGACAACGCCGGGCACTGGGCTCTGTGCTGCCGCGCTTATCCGATGGACCATCAGGTGGGCGACACCACGCCGGAAGATCACTGGAAGCACCCGCTCATGGACGACATTCGACGTGAAATGCTGTCCGGAAAACTGGACCTGGTGCGCAAGTATTGCTGGAAATGCCTGAAGATGGAGCGGGACGGACTCGCATCGCCCCGGCAGCAGCTCAACGCGGCGCTCTTGAAGAAAAAAGCACCCGGCCAGTCCAAAATGCTCGACGTCGCCTCGCGTCTGACACACAACCCCGATCAGGCCGCCATTGGCGAAGGCAGAACGCTGGAATTGAAGCTTCGGGTGTTTGGCAATTACTGCCAGCTCCGCTGTTACATGTGCGCGCCGTTGAACTCCTCCAGCCGTCGTCAGGAGCTGGGCGAGATTCGCGACGGACACTGGCTCCGCTGCTTCGCGAATCCGGAGAAAACGGACTTCTTCGAAAGCGACGAACATTACGACCGGTTCCTCGACAGCGCGATGCGCCTGCTGCCTTGGGTGAAGAAGATCAAAATCACCGGTGGCGAGCCTTTTCTCCTGCCACGGCATCACAAGTTCATCGAGCGGGTCCTCGCCAGCGGCCACGCGGGCAAGATCCGTCTCTCCTATGACACGAACATGGCCCGCTTCCATCTCGGCAGCGCCAATGTCCTAGACTATCTGAAGCACTTCAAGGCCGTCACACTGGCGGTCTCGATCGACGATCTCGGCGCCCGCAACGATTACATCCGATACGGTTCCGAGTTTGAGGGCGTGATTGCAAACATCGCCCAGGCACGCACGTTTCCCGGCATCAACGTCGTGGTCAGTTGTGCCACCGGAATGCTCAACGCGGGCGACGTGCCCGAGATCGCGGAGTTCTTTCACGAGCGGGGTCTCGAGGCGAAATTCAACATGTGCGTGATCAACGGGCCCATCTTCCTCCAGGCACGCCACCTGCCGGATGCCCTGAAAGAGCAATATCTGCCGAAGCTGGAGGCATCACCCCATCGGGCCCGGTTTACCAATGTGATCCGCATGATCCAGCAGCCGCGCGATGAATCCCAGTATCAAATTTTTCTGCAATATCTGGACGATCTCGACCAGCACCGAGGCACTTCGTGGCTTGATCTCTGGCCGGAATTCAAACCCCATTCCCGCCGCTCCGGCAGCGATTCGGATTCTGCGCTGTCGCAGGTCATCCCCCAGCCCGCCTGACCTATGCCGCCCGCCATACCCTCAAAGGATTTGGAACTCATCCAGAAATACATCGCGGATAATCCCAAGCTGGATTTCTACTGCCCTCTCCCTTTCTCACACTTTTCGTCCTCCCCGGACGGCAGATACAAACCGTGCTGTGTGGCCAAGGCCGCGCCCTACACCACCCGGGACAAGTCCCCGCTGGAATTTTTCCGCTGCGATGTCATGGAGCAACTGCGCCGGGACATGGCCGGGGGCACGATCACCGATCACGTGATGGATTACTGCAAGCGCTGCCTCATCACCGAGGCGCAGTCCGGCCACTCAAAACGGATCGAGGAAGTCAAGAAACACGGCCGCACGGTCGAGACCGGCAAGTTCAACTCAATCAAGCTCAAACTCTTCGGCAACCTGTGCAATCTCAAGTGCGTGATGTGCGCTCCGCTCCAGTCCAGCAAATGGGCCGCGGAAGTTATCGAACACGGACCGCTCGCGATCGAGGATCCCTCCGTCCCGGACAGTTCCCTCAAGGAAATCGCCCATGCCACCGAGTGGCCAGTCCGCGGGTTCCCGGCTGACAAACCCATCATCAGCCCCTTCCAGCAGATGGATCAGGCCAAGTTTTACCGCGACATGGAATACATCATCCCGCGCTTGAAAACCCTGGAGTTCACTGGCGGCGAGCCGCTCATCAATCAGGACATCCTCGCCTTCATCCGCTGGATTATTGACAAGGGTTGGAACAAAAATCTGAACCTGAAGTTTGTCACCAACGGCACCTGCTTCGCGCGCGACCTCACCTTCCTCGGCCGGTTCAAGCGGGTGCGGCTTAGCATCTCCGTGGACGGCATCGGCGCGCGCGGCGAGTTCCTGCGTTTCGGCACGCGGTTCGACCAGCTCAGGGACAACATCCTCCGCTATCAGGACATCAAGAACCTCGTCGTGGTCGGAAATACCTGCATCACCGCCCTCAACATCGGCTACCTCGACGAAATTTTTGCCTTCTCCGAATCCGTGGGCCTGTCGTTCAAGCTGTCGAACATCCTCGTCGCGCCCCGCTATCTCCGGGCGCTAAACCTGCCCGATACGCTAAAACAACGCTACCGGGAGAAGCTGGAGAAAACAAAGTGGGTTGACCAGATGGGTATTGCCCTGCGCATCCTTTCCATGAAAGAGGATCTGCCGCAATTCCACGTCTTGCGCTGTTATCTTGAAGCCCTCGACTCCCGGCGCGGAATGAATGTGCGGGAGTTGTGGCCCGAATTCTATGGCGACCCCGCCAACCCGACCTGACCGAAGCGTCTCGGCCTCTAGCACTCCGGGTCAGGTTTCTGCAAAGCTCTTCGCCCGCGGTTCGCGCTCAATCGTGCCCGCTTCCGAAGGCGAGGTGACAAACGGACCGCCTTCGAGCGGCGCGATGCCGGAGAAGGCCACATCGGGCATGTCGCTCGGCTTTCCGGCGAGAGGAAATTCTTTCCGCAACGGATGAAACGGATAACCCTCCCACATCAAGATGCGGCGCAGATCGGGATGGCCGTCGAAGTGAAGGCCCATCATGTCGAACACCTCGCGTTCATGCCAGTTGGCCGTGGCCCAGAGGTCGCTCACGGTCGGCACCGTCTGATCTTCCGATACCGTTGACTTCACTCGCAGATGCTGATGGTGCGTCAGCCCGTAGAGTTCATAGACCATCTCGAAGCGCGGCTCCTGCTCGTTGTGATCCACGCTGGAGATATCGATGAGATAATCGAAACCCATCTCGTCACGGCAGTAGCGCAGCAATGGCTTGAGCGACTTCAGCCTTACGATGACTGACTGCTCCCCACGGAACTCGGTCGTCGCGGTGATCGCATCACCAAATTTCTCGTTCAAGGACTGAACCATCTGCGCGGCGTTCATGGGTTATTGGTTAAGGGTTATGAGTTAAAAATTGGAGGAAGATGCGTCGGTCGAAATTCAATAGTCACATAACTCATAACTCGTCACACTTAACTCAACTGCTCAATCAATTCCTTCTTCTGTTCGACAAACGAATGCTCGGTATCGATCTTCTTCTGCAAGCGCATCATGCCTTCAAGCAAAGCCTCGGGACGAGGAGGACAGCCGGAAATGTAAACGTCCACCGGAATCAACTGATCAATCCCCTGAAGCACCGCATAGCTGCGATACATGCCGCCGCTCGACGCGCATGCACCCATGGCGATGCACCATTTGGGCTCCGGCATCTGATCCCAGATGCGTTTCACGGCCAGCGCCATTTTGTAAGTCACCGTGCCGGCCACGATCATGACATCGGATTGCCGAGGCGAGAAACGGAAGACTTCCATGCCGAAACGCGACATGTCATAGCGCGAACACGCTGTGGCCATCATCTCGATCGCGCAGCAGGCCAGGCCCATCGGCATCGGCCAGAGCGAGCTCTTGCGCATCCAGTTGATCGCAGCATCAAGCTTGGTGTGCACGATATTGCCCTCGATCTTCGAGTCGTAGCCAACCGGGATGGTGCTGGGTGCGTCTGTCATAGCTGACGGTGAGATTACCGCCCGGAAGATGCGCGGCAACCGCTTTGTGAAACTTTTCACAAAGACCGGATCAGCCGCCCAGATAGGCTTCCCGCACTTGGGGATTGGCGCGCAACTCCGCGCTCGGTGCATGCAAGATGACAGTTCCGGTTTCCAGCACATAACCGTAACTGGATGCCGCGAGCGCGAGATTCGCGTTTTGTTCGACGAGCAGGACTGTGATGCCGAGGTCGCGGTTGATTTCGGCGATCTTTTCGAAAATCGTCTTCACCAGCAGCGGCGCGATGCCAAGAGATGGCTCGTCGAGCATGAGACAGCGCGGACTGCTCATCAACGCGCGACCGATGGCCAGCATCTGCTGCTCGCCGCCCGACAGGGTGCCGGCGCTCTGTTGCAAGCGCTCCTTCAAGCGAGGGAAGATGCCAAAAACATAATCGAGATCGCTCTTGAACTTGGCGTCGCGTTTGCGCCGATAGCCGCCCATGTAAAGATTTTCCAGCACCGTAAGATTGGAGAAAACCATGCGCCCCTCGGGCACGTGGCAAAGACCGCGCTGCACCAGAACATGCGGCGGCGAGTTTGTGATATCCTCGCCTTCGTAAAACACCGTGCCGCCGGAGGCCTTCACCAGCCCGGAGACCGCGCGCAAGGTGGTGGACTTGCCAGCGCCGTTCGCGCCGATGAGCGTGACGATGGCGCCCTGCTGCACTTCGAGCGAGACGCCGCTGAGCGCTTTGATTGATCCATAGGAAACGTTGAGACCGTCGATCTTGAGCATGGCAATCAGGCAGCAGCCCCTCCGACGACTTCGTGGTCCGCGCCGAGATAAGCGGCGATGACATCTGGATTCTTTTGCACTTCCTGGGGTGTGCCTTCGGCGATCTTCTCGCCGTAGTTGAGCACGACGATGCGCTCACAAATGCCCATCACGACCTTCATGTCGTGCTCCACCAGCATGATCGCGATGTTGAACTTGCCCTTGATGAAGCGGATGAGTTTCATCAACTCCTCTTTTTCCGTTGGGTTCATGCCCGCCGCAGGTTCATCGAGCAGCAGCAGCTTGGGCTTCGTCGCCAGTGCGCGCACGATCTCCAGACGGCGTTGGTCGCCATAAGAAAGCGCGTTGCATGAAGTGTGCTGGGCGTCTTTCAATCCGAAAATGTCCAGGAGATCGAGAACATCCGATTCCAATTCCCTCTCCTCGTCGTGGAACGCCCGTCCGCGCACCAGCGCATGGGCGATGCCATGCGGCAGGTGCATGATGAAGGCGCTGCGCACGTTGTCGAAGACGCTGAGTGATGGAAAAAGCCGGATGTTTTGGAAAGTCCGCGAGATGCCGATCCGGGTGATCTGATGGGGCTTGTGTCCGGGCAGCGAAATGCCATTGAAGCTGATCCGTCCCGCAGTCGGCACATAAACTCCAGTGATGAGATTGAAGACGGTGGTTTTGCCCGCGCCGTTGGGCCCGATCAATCCGATGAGTTCACCGGGATTGATCGTGAAACTGAGATCGCCGACCGCCTTGAGGCCGCCGAACTGGATGGTCACGTTGTCGAGTTCCAGCTTTGCGCTCATGCGGACTCCTTCTTTTTTCTCTGAAACAGGCTTGCCGGCAGCAGTCCCTGCGGACGCACGATCATCATCACAATGAGGATCAGAGCGAAGACAATCATGCGATACTGTTCGAAATCGCGCAGCCATTCGTTGAGGACTGTCAGCAGGATCGCCGCCGCGATCACGCCCGGTGTGCTGCCCATGCCGCCGAGGATGACCATCACGACCACGTCCACTGACTTGAGAAAGTTGAAGCCTTCCGGTGAAATTGTGCTGCGGAAATGCGCATACAAACCGCCAGCCAGTCCCGCAAAAAAGGCGCCAAGCACAAAGGCGATCACCTTGTATCGCACCGTATTGACGCCCATGGCCTCGGCTGCGATCTCATCGTCCCGCACTGCGAGAAATCCGCGGCCGTAGGTGGAGTTCACCATCGTGCTGACGACATAGATCGTGACCGCCGCGACACCGAAAACCCAAAAGAAATTGGTATAAGATGCGATGCCTTTCAGTCCGAGCGCACCGCCGAAGGGGCCGTCGCCGCTGGTATTCGTCAGCACCACGCGAATGATTTCATTGAAGCCCAGCGTCACGATCGCCAGGTAATCGCCCTTGAGCCGCAGCGATGGCATCCCGACCATCCAGCCGCTCAGGGCCGCGCAGCCCCCGCCCACGAGCAGGGCGATGAGAAACGTCAGAGCCGTGGCAATCGAACCGCCGCCGAAAATTTGCAGAAGATGATCTCCGAGCTGCAAGGTCACGATGGATGCGCCGTAAGCGCCGACCGCCATGAACCCGGCGTGACCGAGCGAGAACTGTCCGGTGTGCCCGTTCACCAGATTGAGACTGACCGCGAGCGTGACGTTGATTCCCACATTGAGCAGGATGTCGAGGAAGTAATCGTCGATGTTGCCGGCGCAAAGCGATACGCCAAGGCTGGCGGCAAGAGCGATGAACAGGAATATCTGTGCTTTGTATTTCATCACACTTTCTCCCTTTCTACTTTGCCGAGCAGTCCCGACGGTTTGAAAATCAGAATCAGAATCAGAATCACAAAGGCCACGCCTTCCTTGTAGCCTGACGGAACTCCCAGTGACTGGCTGTAGCCCGCAACGAGCGTCTCCACCACGCCGATGATCAGTCCGCCTAAAGCCGCACCGGGGATGTTCCCGATGCCGCCCAACACCGCAGCGACGAAGGCCTTCAAGCCCGGCGTGATGCCCATGAAAGGTTCGATGCTGGGATATAGCGACGCATACAGAATGCCACCCGCAGCCGCCAGCGCTGAGCCGAGGCCGAAGGTGAAGGAGATGACCACGCCATTGTTCACCCCCATCAGCGAAGAAGCGGTGGGATTGAGCGACAAGGCGCGCATGGCCAGCCCGAGTCGCGTGCCCATGACGATGAAGCGCAGCCCCAGCATCAGCGCGAATGCGGTGACCAACACAATCACCTGGACATTGGTCACCGTGAGACCGCCGATACCGGCAATATTGCTCTTGGGAATCAAGACGGGGAATGGCTGCTGCGTCGCACCGAAAATGAGCTGGCAGGTGTATTCAATGAACAAGGACACACCAATCGCCGTGATGAGCACATTCAGCTTGGGCTTGTCGCGCAGCGGACGGTAAGCCAGAAATTCAATGATGATGCCCAAGGCACCACAAATAATCATTGAGAGCACCAACACCAACGCGACCGAAGCCGGCCACGGCAGCGTCGTCAGCATCGGCGCGAGCCACTTATTTAGATAGAGCCCAGAAAACGCTCCAAGCATGAACACATCGCCGTGCGCAAAGTTGATGAAACGCAGCACCCCATAGACCATCGTATAGCCCAGCGCGATAAGCGCATAAATCGAGCCGAGGAAAAGGCCGTTGAGGAGTTGCTGGACGAACTGCTCCAAGAATAGCTGATAGCTGATGGTTAATGTCACGCTCGCGCCTCAAGGTGCGAGCGTCTCCACGTAAACAAACTTCCCATCCTTGATCGTCAGAATCACCGCCGGCTTCGTGGCATTGCGCTTCTCATCCAAAGTGATCTTTCCAGTGATGCCTTGATAATCTTTTGTGGAAGCGATGGCATCGCGCACGGCTTTGCCTTCGGTGGTGCCGGCTTTCTTTATCGCGGCAGCCAGGATCATCATGGAGTCATATCCAAGGGCCGCCATGGCGTCCGGAGCGCTCTTGTGCTTGGCCGTAAATTTTTTGACGAAGTCTTGAATGACGGGTGACGCATCTTCGGCAGCAAAGTGATTTGAGAAGAAATTTCCTTCCATGGCCTTGCCGGCCACCTGGGTCAGTGAGGGCGAATCCCAACCGTCGCCGCCCAACATCGGGGCATTGATGCCCAACTCATGCGCCTGCACGGCCATCAGGCCTGCTTCATTGTAGTAGCCCGACGCAAAGATCGCATCCGGCGCCGAACCCCTAAGCGCGGTCAGCTGCGCCTTGAAATCTTTGTCTCCCGAACTGTAGCTCTGCTCGCTGACGATAGTGCCGCCGTTGGCTGTGTAATATTTCTTGAAGAAATCAGACAAGCCCACGCTGTAGTCCTGCTTCACATCGGTGACGATGGCCACCTTCTTCCAGCCGCGCGAGAGGGCAAACTTCGCCATCACGGTTCCTTGAAACGGATCTATAAAACAAATGCGGAAGATATAATCACCCACTTCAGTCACCTTCGGGTTCGTCGATGCCGGAGAAATCATCGGGATCCCGGCCTTCTGGCAGATTGGCGCCATTTCGAGCGATTTGCCGGAGGCCACTTCGCCAAGAATGGCGACGGCCTTTTCTCGTGAGAGAAGTTTCTTGACCACGGTGCCGGCCTCGCCCTGCTTCGACTGGTCGTCTTCAGTAACCAGCTTCACCTTCTTGCCCAGCAGTCCGCCAGACGCGTTGATTTCATCCACGGCCATCTGCGTTCCTGCATGAGAGCTCTGACCGAAGGTTGCCGTGCCGCCAGTCAGCGCTGCGACTTCGCCGATGACAATTTCAGTCGCTGCAGGTCCGCCGCCGGAGTCTTTGCAGGATGGGCTCGAAAGCAGCGGAAGAGCTGCAGCCAGAAGGGAGATACGAGACAGCAAGGTTTTCATGGCGCGATGTTAATGAGCACAGCCCGCCCTTGCAAGCGCTGATATAAATGACTCTCGAATGCAACTTACGGCCACTCATTCCACGCAGCAGGGACAGCGCTGCACCCAGTGACCGGGCTGGATTTCTTCCAGCTTCAGATTCGTGCCAACGCTGTCCTTCCAACGAGGGTGACCCATCCGATGACCAAAGGCACAACCTGCGGGCGGGTTGATCGGAGATGGAACGTCGCCTTTCAAGAGGCGTCTCGGCCGGCGCTTCGTGGGATCAGCCACCGGAATCGCATCCAGCAACGCCTTGGTGTAGGCGTGCCGCGGATTCCGGTAAAGTTCGCCCGCCGGTGCCAGTTCGACGATTTTTCCGAGATACATCACCGCGACACGGTCGCTCATGTGCTGCACAACACCGAGATCATGTGCGATGAAAAGATAGGCGAGGCCGGCGTCTTGTTGCAACTCCAGCAGCAGATTCAGGACCTGCGCCTGCACGCTGACATCGAGCGCAGAGACGGGTTCATCGCAAACGATCAGCTTCGGTTTCAGCGCGAGAGCCCGCGCAATGCCGATGCGCTGGCGTTGTCCGCCGGAGAACTCGAAGGGGTAGCGATGAATGGCATCTGCGGAAAGGCCGACGCGTTGCAGAAGTTCCGCAGCCCGCTCACCGCGCTCGGCACGCGAGCCCAGGCGCTGAATAATGAACGGCTCCTCCAGTATCTGGCCCACCGTGTGTCGAGGATTCAGCGATTCCGCCGGATCCTGAAAAACCATCTGCATCTGCCGTCGAAGAGTGCGCAGGGCACCGGGCCGCGAATGAGTAATGTCATGACCTTCAAAGACCACCTGTCCCGCAGTTGGCTTCAGCAGTCGCACAACAGATTTCGCGACCGTGGACTTGCCACAACCGCTCTCTCCCACCAGACCCAGCGTCTCGCCCGGCATCAGAGAGAAACTCACGCCGTCCACAGCTTTGCACCACGCTTTCGTCGTGTGGAACACGCCGCCGCGCACTGGGTAGTGCAGCTTGAGATCATCGACAGTCAGCAGGTTCATGATGCGGAAAGTTGATGGGCAAAACAAGCGCAAGCCTCGACGCCGTGCCCGCCGCCGCACTCTCTCCAAGGCTGGCGCGATGCGAGAACATCGGCGCTGTGGCGATTCGGGCAACGGGAGGCAAAGCGGCATCCTGCGGGAAGGTCGATCAACCCGGGCACCGATCCCGGGATGACAGGCAATGGCGTCTTCGGCGGATGATCAAGTTTAGGAAGGCAGTTCATCAATCCCTGCGTGTAAGGATGCAGCGGACGCTTGAAAATGGATTCCACCGGCCCGCGCTCGGCGATCCGGCCAGCATACATCACCGCTACATCATCACAGGTCTCGGCTACAACTCCCAGATCGTGCGTGATGAGGATGACCGCCATGCCGGTTTCATTTTGCAAGCGCCTGAGCAGATCGAGAATCTGAGCCTGCACGGTGACATCGAGCGCGGTGGAAGGTTCGTCGGCGATCAGCACCCGCGGACTGCACGAAAGGGCCATGGCGATCATGACGCGCTGCCGCATGCCGCCACTGAGCTGGTGCGGATATTCGTTCACCCGTTGGTCGGGAGCGGGAATGCCGACCCATTCCATCAGTTCCACGGCCCGCTTCAGCGCATCCGCCGCGGACATGAGCTTGTGTTGCTGGATGTTTTCGATGATCTGCTTTCCGACTCGATGCACGGGATTGAGCGCCGTCATCGGCTCCTGGAAAATCATTGCGATGTCGTTGCCGCGAATCTTGCGCATTTCTTCCAGCGAGACTTTGGTGAGATCACGACCATCAAGCAGCACTTCTCCGCTCAGAATGCGACCTGCCGGCTGGGGCAGCAAACGCATGATGCTCATCGCGGTGACGCTCTTCCCGCAGCCGCTTTCACCGACGATGCCGAGCGTCTTCCCGGCTTCGAGCTTGAAGTCAACATCGTCAACTGCCGTCAGCAATCCGGCGTCGGTCTGAAAACCCACACGCAAGTTACGAACTTCGAGCAGGGGCTGGCTCATGGTGTCTTCGCCTTCGATTTAAGATTCTGATCAAAAACGAGATCGGTCTCGGGAAATACTTTGCCGCTGCGCATGGCCGCCTTGGTCTCGCGCTTCACTTCTTCATCAATCCAGTGAACATGATTGGAGAGCGGAAGTTCGCTGACGGCTACGTTGAACATGTTCTCCGGCCATTTCACCCAGCGCCAGTAGGCCACACGGTAATAGTTCTGCTCATAGGCGGGTATCCAGGCCGCCTCTTCATGTATGATGCGGTCCGCGCCCCATGATGCCTCGCGGATTTCTTCAATCGTCCTCGCCTGGCGCTCAGCTTCGCAAAACCTGTCCATCTGCGGATCGGCGAAGCTGGTGAGGTTGTTAGTGTTCGGTTTCGGTGTCTTGCCGTCCTCCATGAATGCGTCCTTGGAATGCCACGCCTGGTAGTGATCGGGAATCGGCGGTGTGACGCTGAAGGCGACGGATGCGATCTGATGCTTTTTTTGGGTCGCCTTCTGGAAATAGGCCGTGCCGTCCATTCCTTCGAGCTTGTATTCGAGACCGCATTTCAAAGCCTCCTCCTTGAGTCGCTGCATCACTTTCTGAATGATCTCGGCCTTGCGGTGCAGTATCGTCAACGAAAGCCTCTCGCCCCTGTCATTCATCAGCACGCCGTCCGGACCCGCCCTGGTGTAACCGGCCTTCGCGAAATGTTCCCGCGCCTTCTGGGCATCGAAAGGCCGTGCTTGGATCGGCGGATCACCAATCAGCGGGAATCCCTCGCTGAACGAGTTCAGCCGTTGGAAGTCGCCGCGCAGATCGAAATCAATCACCTTTTGGTAGTTGGTCGCGTAGCACAGGCCGAGGCGCAGTTCCTTGTTGTTCAGCGGGGGTGCGGCCAGATTGAGCCAAAGGCCGGCATGCGATCCGGGCCAGACGTTGTAATACTTCGCCTTGTGGATGTAGCCGTTGTGAACCTCTGGAATCTCCAGCTTTTCATACCAGTATTCAGGTATGCCCATCATCAACTCCTCCGCGTCCAGCTCACCCTGGCGGAACAGTTCTAAAACTTTCTCCTGCAGGCGCACCACGCGGTAGACGATGCGGTCCACATTGAACCGGTTCCGATAAAACTTATTATCCTTCGCCCACCAGTCTTTGACTCGCGAGAGCGCAACGCTGCGGCCAAAATGGATATCCTCTTCCCGGATCACATAAGCTCCGGATGTCGGGCGGCAGCGCCATTGATAACGTTGCTCGAAGTCAGGCCCGAACTCGCTGAAGAACCGCCGTGACATGGGCGTCGTGCTGGCGAAGTAAGGGGCCAGCGGCTTGGCTTCCGTAAGCGTGATCGAAAGCGTCCGCGCGTCGTAGCGCGTGATGTTCGAAAAGTTCGATCCATACCATTCGTTGCCAAAGGGATTCTTCGGATACTCGCTGAGTTGCATGTAGAACTGGTTGAAGAAGTCGTCCGCCTCGAGAGGATCGCCGTTGGAGAAGCGCGCTTCAGGATCAATTCTGAAATAGACCGTGCGGCTGTTCGGCGAAACGGCCCACTCTTTGGCAATCGCGGGAATCACTCGCCCAGTGTCCGGATGAAGACCGATGAGCGACAGCTCCACGTCGTCGTAATGGTAGCTGCGGAACGAGCTGTTGCTGTTTTCACCCAGCACGCGCAGTGTCGGCGGAAACGACAAAATGTAGAGCCGCATCGTCCCGCCTTTCAATGCTTTTGGATCGCCGATCTCCGGTTCGCTCATGCCATCCTGCCATGCCAGGTTTTTCGGGACGTCCTCCGGTTTCGCAAATGTAAAAAACTCAGGGTTCTTCAATCGCTCCCGCGTCACTTTCAGTTGAGCCTCCAGCTCCGGCCTGGCTGCTGGATCAGCCTTGGCGATCTCATCCGGCAGCCGCTTCTCGTCATTCTGCAGCTGCGTCAGAACTTTGTTATTATAAAACGCCCAAAAAGCCTCGCGTTCCTTGGTGCCGTCGTAGGGCGGGAAATCAGCGGCCCTTGTCACTGCGCCCGCAAGCACTAACAGCATGACTGAAAACTGAAGGCTGAAAGCTGAATAGTTCATTGATAAGTTGTGAATTTTTTGGGATCGAACGCTTCGCGCAATGCTTCTCCCACGAAGGTGACCAGCAAGAGCACGCACACCATGGCCACAAACATCGAGATCGAAATCCAGAGCGCGGACAAGTGGTTCATGCCGTCGTCGAACAACCAGCCCCAGGAGGCATAGGTTTCCGGCAGACCGAAGCCGAGGAAGGAGAGAGCCGTGAGCGAGGAAATGATGCCCGCGACACTGAACGGCACATTCGTTACCACGGTGGAGAGCATGTTCGGAACCAGATACCGCGTCAAGATGCGCCAGGTGCTGGCACCCTGGAGTCGCGCTGCCGAGATATAGTCGCGCTCCTTTTCCTTGTAGGCCAGTGCGCGCAACTGGTAGGTCAATCCGGTCCAGGAAAACAGACAGATCGCTCCCAGAAGAATCGGCAGGTTCATTTCCGCGATGGTCACGATGCTGACCAGAATCATGACGATGTAAAGAAAGGGCAACTCTTCGATAATCTCGATCACGCGCTGCATCCCCAGATCAAAAATGCCGCCAAGAAATCCCATCAGTGAACCGATGACCACGCCCAGACCGTAGGTGATCAATAGATACAGCACGATCGCCTTAAGGTTTACCTGCCAGCCCCCAAAAATTTGCGCCAGCACATCCCACCCCTTGCTGTCGGTGCCGAGGTAATGACCGGCCCGCCACATGGGCGGGATGGGCGGATAGATCGTAACTTGCAAAGGCGTGGTCGCGGCTTTCTCAAACTCCGCTTCCGGCATTTCACCCGTCCACTTCACGCGCTCCTTCGTTCCTGCTTTGTATGAGGCTGACACGGCCAGGGCACCATTCCGGGCATAGCCCAGCCATTCGCCATCCGCCAAGCCCTTGCGCAGCCTCAAGTCCGTGTGCTTCGCTTCCGGGGCGTCGGCATAAAACCGCCGGGCCCGGCCGGAGTAAGGCTCCTTAGCGCCCGCCTGAAACCATTTCCCGTTCCGTTGCTCGAGCGTGATGGATTGCTTGGTGTCCGAGTCCAGCACCGGATCCCACGGCACCGGCGGCAGCAGCGCATAACCTCGCCCGCTCTTCCCCAGGACGTCCCTGAGTTCGCGATAACTTACCTCCTGCTCGCCGGGCAGGCCAAACTCCTTTGCCTGGTGGCGCTGCTTCACAAAAGCCGGAAAATAATTCTGCCCATCGCAGCGGACAAACAACGCGCGCCGTCCCACGAGCGCTTGATCGAGCAGAGCCACCAGCACCAGCGCCAGCAGGATCCGCAGAGACCACCAGCCGCGTCCGATGCTTCGAAAGCGCCGGAAGCGTTGCAACGTCACTGGCGTCCAGTGGATATCGCGCGGCAGCCATAACATTCCCGCCATGCCGCCCAAGATCAGAATTGCGGAACTGATCCAACCAAACCAAGGACCATTGCTGAACAGCCACGAAATCGTCGGCAGCGTCAGTCCGCACAATTCGCCGACGAGCGCGAGCACCCCGATGACAATGGCGGCAATGAAGAGTTTACGGTTCATGCTCTCACTCAAATCGAATTCGGGGATCGAGCCGCGCGGTGATCATGTCTGAGAGGACGTTGCCGACCATCAGCAGCAGACCGCCGATGGTAACGGTTCCCATCACGATCGGGTAGTCCTTCTCCAGCAGCGCATTGAATCCCATGAGGCCGAAGCCGTCGATGTCAAAAATGCGCTCGATGAGAAAACTGCCCGCCACCAGAATCGTCGTCGCCTGGCCCATGGTCGCCGCCACCGGAACGAAGGAATTCCGCAGGGCATGGCGCACCACTGCTCTCTTAAATGGCAACCCCTTGGCCACCGCCGTTCGCACATAATCGCTCGCAAGCTGGTCAAGCAGGTTGTTTTTCACCAGCATGGTCAGCGAGGCGAATCCGCCCACCAGATAACATGCCAGAGGCAGCACGGCGTGATGCAACAGGTCGAATATCTTGGCGGGAAATCCCAGTTCCGAAAAATTTGCGCTGACAAATCCCTCCAGCGGAAACCAGCGCAGCCGGGCCGCGAACACCACCATCAGGAACACGCCGAGCACGAAACCCGGTATCGCGTAACCGAAGAAGATGATCACTGAAGTGCCGGTATCCAGCGGCGTGCGGTGCTTGATCGCCTTCAGCACTCCGAGCGGGACACAGACGATGTAAGTCAGCAGCAGTGACGTGATCCCATAGAACAACGAGATCGGAAAGCGGCGCTGCATCATCGTCCACACCGGCTCGCTGTAGCGCGTGGACTCGCCGAGATTCCCTTGCAGCACTCCCGCAAATTTCGGCTGGTAGATCAGCGCGATGTATGGCTGCGCTTTGTCGAGCTTCTGACCTGGATTCCCTTTCTCCCACGCTGCCAGTTGCTCTTGGGGCGTGATGATTCGGGCTCGCCAAATTTTCACGTCCGCGTCTGCCGTGGGAATAATCTCCGCTCGATTGACCGCATCGCGTTTCACAGTCACGACGGTCGCAGTGCCGGGAATTTTCACGGAAGTTTCCAGCGCCCCCTCCGCGTATTCAGCGCGCGAGCGGTTTATTTCCTTCGGCCAGACGCCGAGCCAGGCCGCGTAGGCCATGAGGAAGGGCTTGTCATGGCCATACTGTTCCTGAAGTTTCAGCATCTGCTGGGGCGTCAGTCCGCTCGACTGCTGCCGGGTGTTGCCGCCGCGCTCGCCCTGATTTTTCATGCGCGCCTCCAGCAGTGCCTGCTCCATCGGGCCGCCAGGTGTGAAGCGGATGATGAAAAACACCACCAGCGTCATGCCGACCAGAGTGATCGGAATTAAAAGCAGTCGTCGAATCAGATAAGCACCCATGCGCGTGAAGCGGAAGTTTGGACGGGAACACGCCAGCGCACAAGGTTTTACGCAGCATTATTAGGGACAAAGATTCTGTCAATCGTCCTCGCCCTCGTTCTCCTGCTCGAATTAGTCGAGGACGAGAAACGCCCGCTAACTAACCCTCCCGAGTAACACGGTCGTCCCGACGGTGGGTGTTGCGGGCGTCTCGCCCAAGCAAAGCAAGCCATCCGCGGTGGGCGAGACGCCCCCGACACCCACCGGCCAGAGGCCCTTGTTACTCACCGACCGGCACGTGCAACGAGAGCTCTTCGCTTAAAAAGAAAATGGAGAACGGTTGTGATGGTGCAAAAGCGAGATGAACCGCTTCTGGTGGAGCGGCTGACGGCGTATCTGAGGGTGCATTTTTGGGTGTTTCAGCAGGTTCATCCGAACCGGGCGTATGTGAAGCATCTGGAGGAACGCGCCAAGGAACCAGGCACCCGGCCTAATGCTGCGAGCGATGCCGCACTACGTCGCGGCTGGTATCTGGGCGCAGAGAGCTTTCGGGACCGGCTGCTGGAACTGGCGGCCAAGACAATGCAGCGCGTGCGGCGCGAAAGCGTGAACGGTCCGGTGCCACGTGAGCATGATGAGCGGGAGGCCGGAGAGCTGGTGAAGCGGGCATTGAAGGCGGTGGGATTGCCGGAGCAGAAAACGGAATTGCGCAAGCTGAAGGCCGGGGACGAGCGCAAGGGGATGGTGGCGCACCTGCTGCGGGAGCGCACCGTCGTTGGAGCGCGCTGGATTGCACAACGGCTGGGCATGGGCCATGCTGGTGGAGTTGGACGCACCGTCAGGCGCGTGATGCAAAACGGCAAACAGAGAAAAGCCTATAAAAAACTCACCGAAATGTTCAAATGATAGGACCCCATTCACATTCACCATTCATAGGACCCGTTTTATTTTTCAATTCGTCCAACAGAACCGTCTACCTCTAAAACGATAGCTTTCAATTCGGTGGTGACTTGAGTCACCCATCTCTCTTTGCCACCATAACCTTTACCAGATTCGCCAATTATTATTCGTGAGACAAGCGAGGATTCATCTCGCATCACTCTGACACAGATTGAATCCCGCAATAGAAACCAGCGCGACAAATCACCGCCGGCCTTAACGCCGACATTCGAGGTAATCTCAGTTGCTTTCACCAGTTGCAATTTTCTTATGCTGTTTTCAAAGTCATCAAAGCATCGAATAGTTTGATCTGCGTCGGCATTGAGTTGGACCTGAGGTCGGCAACACGACAATACCGTCTCGCATATTGAAAGAATTGTTCCGGGTGATCCGTTTGGAGCCTGCCGCATCAAAAGAAAAGCCATGACCTCCAAAACTGAATCCCTACAACTAAACGTTCGCGGGCGCAGTCGTGCAAAATACGACATATCCCTTCTCTTGGTCGCGCTGGTATTCGGTGCATGTTTCGGATATGGAGCAACATCTCCAGAAGTTCTCGTCATTCGGGGAGGGACGGTTTTTGAATCTCGTTCAGGGCGCATGATGCCCGACCAGACTATAGTCATCCGAGGTGACCGAATCGAAAGGGTGAGCCCAAGCTCCGAGATCATTCCAGCAGGGGCACGCGTGATTGAAGCAGAAGGCAAGTTTGTCATTCCCGGCCTTATTGATGCCCACGTTCACATTGTCCATCGACTCAACGATGCGCACCTGACGGGCGAGGAAGTGTTGCCGATGTTTCTCGCCGCCGGTGTGACGGCCATTCGCGATACCGGCGACACAGTAGTTCCGCAAAAAATGATTGCCCGCTTCGCCGAGGCCCACGCCGTATCTTGTCCGCGCGTATTCATGTGCAGTCCGCTGATAGACGGCGTTACGCCGATCCATCGCGACATCGGCTGGTCTTTGACCGATCCGCAAGCGGTTCCAGCGTTCGTTGAGGACATGGCGAAATGGGGCGTCACCACTTTGAAAATTTACGCCGGAACAGGACGGGATGTCGGACGACGCGTCATTGAAGAAGGACACAAGCATGACCTCATGGTCACCGCGCACCTCGGCCCCTACCGCGCGCAGGACGCCGTGGCGGATGGCATTGACTGCCTCGAACACATCTGGTCGGTGTTTAACTATATTATTCCAGCGGATACAAAGCGAATTCCTGGCCATCGCGCGTCGTTGGATTTGACGAACCCACTGGCGCAAAGCCTCATCAAGGATATGGCTGAGCGACGTGTGATGGTAGATCCCACATTGGCCGTGTTCAGGAACATGATCCTCTTGAATGATCTGGAATCCGTCCATCAGCATCCCGACAACGCCCATGCTCCAGCCCGACTTCGGCAGCAGTGGGATATTTACCGGCAGCGCATATCTCTCAAACCGGACACTCTCGAACTCCGCCGTGGCGAATTTCTGAAATACCAGGAACTGACGGCCATGCTCTATCGTGCGGGAGTTCCGATTCTCGCCGGCACGGACGCACCCGAACCGTATGTGCCGCCTGGCTTTTCTTTGTTGCAGGAACTGGAGATGCTCGTTGAGGCGGGCCTGCCACCAAGCGCGGCTTTGCAGGCGGCAACGATCAACAATGCTGCGGCACTCAAGCAGGAATCGCAATTGGGCAGCATCGAACCCGGGAAGCTCGCGGACCTTGTCATCCTTTCCGCTGACCCGACCACCGACATACGCAACGTGCGGCGCATCGAGAAAGTCATTCGTGGCGGATGCATCAGCGAACCCGCGCAGATGTTAAAGCTGGTGCCGCTTGAGTAAATGCCGCACGACTCCCCCGCGGCCTTGCGTCCAGCATGACTTCGCAAATTATTGCACCTTCAGCCAGTAGAGGCAGTCGGTGGCCCATGGATGAACCGCGCCATTGTTCCGAACCGATGGACTAAGGCTTGGCAAGACGAAACTGGAGCGTGTGCAGGGCGCCCGCGCCTCACTACCCTTGACTGCCGCCCCCAGCGCTTGACCATGCCGCCGTGAAGATTTGGCTCGTCCGCATCACCTTCCTCGCGCTGTTCATCGCCGGCGTGGTGTGGTTCGACCACGTGCGAAGTTCACGCCCCTCGCGAGCCGAACTCGCGACTCGCGACAACATCCTGCTTCTGGGCAACGGCACCGAAGTGGAGACGCTCGACGCCCATCTCGCGACCGGCGTGCCGGAGCATCTTGTGCTCAGCGCCCTTTTTGAAGGGCTGGCCGCGCCGCTGCCGGAGAATCCGGATGGTGACGGCCCGGGAGCGGCAGCAAGCTGGGAGCACTCCGCGGATTATTCGCAGTGGACCTTCCATCTTCAGCCAAACGGTAGATGGAGCGACGGAAAGCCGCTCATGGCGCGCGATTTCATCTACTCGTTCCGGCGCATCCTCTCACCGAAAATCGCCTCGGAATACGCCTCGATGCTTTATCCGCTGAAACACGCGCAGGAGTTCAATGAAGCCAAGATCACCGACTTCGCCGAAGTCGGTGCGAAGGCCGTGGACGACCTGACGCTCAAACTCACGCTGGTCGGTCCCACGCCCTACCTGCCCGGCATGACGAAGCATTACGCGTGGTTCCCCGTTCCGCAGCATGTCATCGAACGGTTCGGCGAAATGACGGAGCGCGACACCAAATGGACCCGCACCGGCAACCTTGTCAGCAACGGTCCTTTCCGCCTGAAGGAATGGCATTTTTTTCACTCGATCACACTGGAAAGAAATCCGTATTACTGGGACGCGAAGAGTGTGAGGCTCAACGGCATCGTCTTCTTCCCCATCCAGAGCGACAACACCGAGGAGCGCGCCTTCCGCGACGGTCAGCTTCACGCGACGATGAGTCTTCCGCTTCCGGCGTTGCCGCGCTACCGGAACGAGCGCCCCGATGTCTATCACGAGGATCCCAACCTCGGAGTCTATTTCTACCGGGTGAACGTCACCAGCAAACAGGCCGATGGCAAACCCCATCCTGTATCCGACAAACGCGTCCGCCGGGCCCTGGCGCTGGCGATTGACCGCGAAAGCATCATCCGCAACATCATGCGCGCCGGACAGAAACCCGCCCTCGGATTTACGCCGTATCCCGATAGCATCGGCTATAAGGACGCGCCGGGCCCGATGCGTTTCGACCCGGTCGAGGCTCGCCGCATCCTCGCCGAAGCCGGCTATCCGGATGGCAAGGATTTTTCCGCCTTCGAAATCCTCATCAACACCAACGAAGCGCACCGCACCATCGCCGAGGCCATCCAGGAGATGTGGAAGAAGCACCTCAACATCCCGGTTTCTATACGCAATCAGGACTGGGGCGTCTATCTCGACTCGCAGCGGCGCCTGGACTACACCGTGAGCCGCGCGGCGTGGAATGGCGACTATCTCGATCCCTCGACTTTCCTCAACATGTTTCGGACCGGCGACGGCAACAACGAAACCGGCTGGAGCAACGCCCGCTACGACGAACTCATCAAGCTGGCCACGCTCGAAGGCGATCCGGAAAAGCGCATGGCTCACTTTCGCGAAGCCGAGACCATCCTGCTGGACGAACTCCCCATACTCCCCATTTACTGGTATGTGCGTTCCACCCTCCGCCGACCGGAAGTGAAAGGATGGAAGCCCTCTGTGATTGAAATGCGCTGCTATAAGGCCATATCGCTGGAACCCGCCACCCGCTGACTGCATGTTAAACTTCATCATCAGCCGCACCCTCCAGGGATTAGCCGTGATCCTCGCGGTGCTGGTGATCACGTTCGGCCTGCTCAAGCTTTCGCCCAGCAGCCCCTTCAACGGCGAGCGCAACGTCACGCCCGAAGTCCGCGCGGCGCAGAATGCCTACTACGGGCTGGACAAACCATGGCCCGTCCAGCTCTGGCGGCATGTCAGCGGTTTCGCCACCTTCAATTATCCGCCGAGCTACAAACTTAAAGGCCGCAACGTCGGCGAGATCATCGCCCAAGCTTTTCCCGTCTCGGTCGCCATCGGCGTGCCCGCCCTGCTCATCGCGCTCGCGCTGGGCATCCCGTTCGGCGCGATGGCTGCGCTCAAGCCCAACACGCTCGAAGACCGAACCGCGACCATCGCCTCAACCCTCGGCATCTGCATGCCCAGCCTCGTGCTCGGCCCGCTGGTGGCGCTGATCTTTGGCTTGAAGCTGAAATGGTTCAACGTCTCCGGCTGGTTCGATGCGGACGACTGGGTGCTGCCCGCGATGACGCTGGGACTCATTTACAGCGCCTACGTCGCGCGCCTCATGCGCGGCGGATTGCGCGAAACACTGGCGCAGGATTTCATCCGCACCGCTCGAGCAAAGGGCGCCAGCGAACCCGCTGTCGTGTTCTGCCACGCACTCAAACTCGCCTGCCTGCCGCTGCTGAACTTCCTCGGCCCGGCGGCGGCCGGCCTGCTTACCGGATCCTTCGTCGTGGAAAATGTCTTCCAGGTTCCCGGGCTCGGCCAGCACTTCGTCTCCTCCGCGACGAACGGCGATCACCCGCTGGCAATGGGGACCGCTGCGTTCTATGCGATGCTGATCGTCGCGTTCAACCTCCTCGTGGACATCGTTCAGGCCATGTTGAACCCGCGCATCGGATTGAAAACATGAATCCACCGGCCAACAACTCCCGGATTTCCGAGTCACCCTGGCAGGCCGCTTGGAGGCGGCTTCGCCGCAACCGCTTCGCGATCGGTGGCGCGACTTTCATCGTGGTGCTCATGCTCGTGTGCTGGATCGCACCCGGCTATTCAGCTTATGGCCAGTCGCAGCAGGATCTCAATCTGCAGGCCAGCCCGCCCAGCGCCGCGCACTGGATGGGCACCGATTCGCTGGGACGCGACATCGCCACCCGCGTGCTCTACGGCGGGCGCATGTCACTTCTCATCGGACTTGCAGCGACGGCAGTTGCGCTGATCATTGGCGTAATTTTCGGCGGCATCTCCGGCTGGATCGGCGGGAGGCTCGATGCCTTCCTCATGCGCATCGTGGACGTGCTCTATGCCTTCCCATTCGTCGTGTTCGTCATCCTGCTGAACGTTGCCGTCGGCGAGGTCGTGAAAAACTGGATAGCCACCAGCAGCGGCCTCAGCGTGAAAGCGGCGAACGAATGGCGTTCGCAAGCGGAACTGCTCATCCTCTTCGTCGCGATCGGTGCTGTGGAATGGCTCACCATGGCCCGCGTGGTGCGCGGGCAGGTTCTCGCATTGAAGAAACTGGAGTTCATCACCGCAGCGCGCAGTTGCGGCGCGCGCACTCCCATGATCCTGAGTCGTCATCTGTTGCCAAACGTCCTCGGTCCCGTCATCATTTACGCCAGCCTGACCGTGCCCGGCGTCATGCTGCTGGAGGCCACCCTCAGTTTCCTCGGCCTCGGCATTCAGCCGCCCGCCGCCAGCTGGGGCACGCTCATCGCCGACGGCGCGAAGGAGATCGAATCTTCCCCGTGGATGCTCATTTTCCCCGGGACGTTTTTTACTTGCACCCTGCTTGCCCTGAATTTCCTGGGCGATGGCCTGCGCGATGCGCTCGATCCGAAGAGCCTCCAGTAGAATCACCCGGACCCGACAAAGACTTCAGCGCTTCGGTTGGCCCGCGGCAACTTTATCGGTGCGCGAAAAGAAAGGCAGAAGGCATGCTGCGGTCGCCGCCACCACCCCGCATGCGACCAGCGCCGTACGGCTGCCCAGATGCTCCCAGAGAAATCCCGTCCCCAGCGAGGCCGGCAACGCGACAATCCCGCAGATCGAATGATACAATCCGAATGCCGTGCCTTTCTGCTCCGGGGACGCGAACTTCGCGACCAGTGCCTTCTCCGCCCCTTCGGTCAGACCGTGATACAAACCGTAAAGCGCGAACAACACCCACACCTGCCACGCGGCGTTCGCAAATCCAAATAAGACATACACCGCGCCATAAACCAGCCAACCGCCGCGTATCACGGGCAAAGCGCCGATGCGATCGGACAAACGCCCGCCCGCGAGATTGGTCACCGCCTTCGTGAGATGCAGCACGATCCAGAGCAGTGGGATAAACTTCAACGCAATGCCGGCTTCACCTGCCTTTAACAGGAGAAAGGCATCACTTGAATTCGCCAACGTGAAGAGGGTGAGAATCATCAGATACCGCCGAAGTTGCGACGGTTGCTGCGACCAGGTCAGCGTGAAGCCCGTGGATTCGGCCGAATTACGACTGTCGTTCCCCGCGTCTCTTACACCGACAAGAATCGCCAGCACCGCAAAAACACCCGGGATCGCGGCAACCCAAAAGACCTGCCGGGTGCTCAGTCCGACGCTCAGCAAGACAGTCGCCAGCAACGCGCCAAGCATCGCACCGGTGTGATCCATTGCCCGATGAAATCCAAAAGTCCAGCCACGCGACTCCGGCGCTGTCGCGGCGGCGAGCAGGGCGTCGCGCGGCGCAGAGCGCAGTCCCTTGCCCACTCGATCCGATACCCGCACCACCAGCGCCTGCCACGGAACGGTGCACAGCGCCATCATCGGCCGCATCACGGCGGAGAGCGTATAACCAAAAAGCACCAGAGGGCGGCGATTGCCACTGCGATCCGACCACGCGCCGCTGAATATCTTGAGCAGCGCCGCCACTGTTTCGGCAACGCCCTCCACGAGGCCAAAAAACGTCGCCGTGGCACCGAGTTGGAGCGTGAGAAACGCCGGCATCAGCGGCACGATCATCTCACTGGAGAGATCGGTGAACAGGCTCACCAATCCCAAGGCGATGACGGCGCGCGGGAGGCGGTGGCGGGGGAGCATGGATTGACAAACTTAACCTAAAATCGGAGATGATAGTGGCTATCTGATAGCCTCATACATTTTCTTGTTTTTACTTCGTTAAAATCCTCCGATTCAACAACACCAGCGGCATTTTCTTGTTAAATGCAGCAAGGGTGCTTCGTTGGGTGCGCATGAGTGCCCGCATCTTCGCCGCAGCTTTTTTATTTGTGGCAAGTGTTGCTCTCGGACACGCGGAGAGCGTCGGATTTCTCATCCGATTTGGTCACACAGACCGCCAGCCTTCGAACTGGGACGGAAGCCTCTCGCTTTCATCCGGCAAGATCACATCGTTGGAAGGCTGGCGCTTCGAGAATGCCGATTCTGTGATCAGCGAGTCAGCATGGAAAGCGGACACGCGTGCGCTCAGCGTTCGCAAGGCGCGCGGCAACAACCCGCAGAAACTCGGGGCGCGCCAACAGCAGGGGACGGATCAGGGAGCGGAACCCATGGCGGACAACGGCGTGATCGCGCAGTTCACTGGCGTTGTCACTGACACGCTTGTCACTGTAAAGACGGCACGGGGCGAATTCTCCTTCAATCTGGGCGACGTAAAGATAGGCGACCCGCTCCTGGAACTTGATGGCGCGGCTTCCGTTGAGCGTGTGACTGCGACGCAGACGCTGACGCACGCGGACAACCGGGATCATGATTTTCCTGCCATGGCGTCGGATGCGCGGGATGGCACCTGGGTCGCGTGGACGAGTTTTACACCGGGACTGGACCGTGGTGAGCGGGCGCACGGCCTGAAGGAGGAAATGAAGGATTTTGCGGATCTTGCCAAACCAACCGGAGGCGACCAGGTCTGGCTGCGCCACAGGAAATCTGGCGATGAAAAGTGGGGTGAACCCCTTGCAGTGACTCCCGGCAAGGGGGACATCATGCGATGTGCAGTGGCGGTTGACGGAAAAAACCGCGTCTGGGTTTTCTATTCGGATCGGCGGGGAGATTTTTTCTCCATCTATGCGCGCTCCTATGACGGTCAGAAGTTCGGTGAGGAAATGAACCTCACGGACGGACGGCACAACGACCTCTGCCCCGTGGCCGCCACAGATTCTACCGGACGCGTCTGGGTGGCGTGGCAGGGTGCCGGCACGACATTATTCCGAATTTATGCGGCGCATCAGGATGATGATGCAGGATTTACCGAACCGATTTTGGTCAACGAAGGTGCAAAACGCAATGGCTGGTCACCTGCCATCGCCGCGACGAAGGCGGACGGAGGCAGGATTGCCATCGCCTGGGATGGCTACGAGAAGGGTGATTATGATGTGTTCGTGCGCGAGTTTGGAATTGACGGCAAGTCGGATGCAGCACGTCCTGTGGCCAACACACCAGACTACGAAAGCCGGGCCAGTCTTGCGTATGATGCTGCGGGGCGGCTTTGGATCGCTTGGGAGCAAAGCGGGCCGAAGTGGGGCAAGGACTGGGGCGCATTGGACAAGAGCGGCGGAATTGGATTGTATAAGGAACGCAAGATTGGTTTGCGGATTCTGGATCACGGCGTCTGGAAGGAGCCGGCACAATCAGTGTCAGCCGTGCTGCCGGGACGCAGCAGTAAAACTGGCTGGGACAGCATGAAATGGTCGCAGCCCAACGATCCCAAGACCGTGAACAGCGGGGGATTCGCCGGTGACGAAAAAAAGGGGCGGCGCCCGAAGGCAAAGTTTGACGCAGAGCGCAAGACCGGAGAAGAGGCCGAGACGAAGGGCTTGCAGGTTTTCAACCACAGCGCGCGCATCGCCGCGGACCATGATGGGCGCATCTGGCTGCTTTGCCGCACCCGGCAGGGACAGTTTCACACGCCCATTGGCAGCACCTGGAGCAACTACGCCGCATATTATGAGGGTGACAAATGGACCGGTTCCATGCTCATGCCGCATACGGACAATCTGCTTTTCAATTTTCCCGCAGTCACCGTAACGGCGCACGGTATTCAGATCGCGCATAGCTCCGACCACCGGCAGGACAAGCTCACGGTGTGGAAAAAAAATCGGATCACGGGACCGGGTGCCGGCAGCGCTGCTCTTGGCGCGTCCGTCGATCCCTTCGTCAACGATGTCTATGTCAGCGAGATCACGCTTCAAGGGGATGCGAAGCCCGCAGTCCTGGTGGACGCCAAATCGCCGCCCGATCCCAACGCCAAAACGTCAGACTACACGACGAAGGAGCTCGCCGAGGTCAAAACCATTCGCGACCATCGCATGAACCTGAATGGAACCGAACTCCGCATCTTGCGGGGCGAGTTCCACCGGCACACCGAGATCAGCGGTGACGGCGGTGGCGACGGACCGTTGGAGGACATGTGGCGCTACGCTCTCGATGTGGCAAAGATGGACTGGATCGGCAACGGCGACCACGACAACGGCGGCGGCCGCGAATACCCGTGGTGGCTCACGCAGAAGACCACTGATGCCTATCATCTCCGCGGGCACTTTGAACCCATGTTCAGTTATGAGCGCAGCGTGAGTTATCCGGAGGGCCATCGCAATGTCATCTTCGTGCAACGCGGCGTGCGCACGCTGCCGCGGCTGCCGATTTCTGATGCTTTCGATTCCAAGCCCGCGCCGGACACGCAGATGCTCTACAAGTATCTCCACCATTTCAATGGCGTCTGCGCCAGCCACACCAGCGCCACCAGCATGGGCACCGACTGGCGCGACAACGATCCGGTTGTGGAGCCGTTCGTGGAAATATATCAGGGCGCGCGGCAGAATTATGAGCGTCCCGGAGCGCCCCGCAGTCCGACCAAGGAAGACAGCATCGGCGGCTGGGAGCCGAAGGGATTCGTCAACTTCGCGCTGCTCAAGGGTTATCGCCTGGCCTTCCAGAGCAGCAGCGATCACGGCTCCACGCACATCAGCTATGCCTGCGTGTATGCGAAGGATAACTCGCGCCAGGCTATTTTTGACGCCATCAAACTGCGCCACACTTATGCCGCCACCGACAACATCATCGCCGATGTGACCTGTAAGAACGGCGACAAAATTCAGATGATGGGTGAGGAGTTCATTACGAAAGAAACACCGGCGATCATCGTGAAACTTGCCGGCACCAGCCCGTTTAAGAATGTCACCATCATAAAGGACGATGTCGAGATTCACACGATTAAACCGAACACCAGGAACGTAAACTTTACGTGGAAAGATCCGAGTCCGCAGGGCGGGAAAACAAGTTATTATTATGTCCGCGGAGAGCAGGATGATTCCGAGCTTGTCTGGGCTTCGCCGATGTGGATTAAATATGAGCCGTGATGACGAATGGAGCGCGGACACTCTTGTCCGCTGTTTGAAAACCGGAAGAATCGCGCTGCGGACAAGAGTGTCCGCGCTCCTTTTGTTGATCACAGCGCCTTTGCAAGCCCACAACCCGGATACCAGCTATCTGCGCTGCTGCATCGCGCCGCACGAGTTGGAACTGCGATTCACATTTGATCTCGCCACTCTTCATCGCATCGTGCGACCAGATGCAGACAGCGACGGGAAGATCACGCGTGCGGAGATGGAGGCGGTGACGTCGGGCATCTTTGATTATCTTGAGGCGACGGTGCGGCTGGAGCTCAATGGGAAGCCGGTCAAGCTTGGAGAACGGGCCGGACTTGGCTGGTCCGTGGAAGCAGGGGAGGCCATCTTCGAGAAGGATTACCACACTCAGTTGCTCCACTTCACATTTCAATGCCGGTCGCAGCCGTTGATCGAGGATGTCTATGTGTGCTATGAGGTGTTCGCGGAACTCGGGGACCGCCATCGCATCATCGCGGACATCGTCCAGGGTGAAAAGCATCAGGAAGTCGTCTTCAACCAGAATGAAGCAGATTATCTTTATGACACCTTCTGGCGTGAAGATGCGAAGGGGTCACGCAAGATGGCGTTTCGCACTGGCGTGGTCAGCATCTGGCAGAGTCATTTTCTGCTGTTCGCGCTTTTTGCGGTCATGGTGCTGACGTCCAAGTCTAGTTCCAGAGTTGTTGCGGCAGCGCTGGCAGTCGTGCTCGTCATGGGTGTGATCGCGGTCGGACTGGGTGGTGAAATGCGCTGGGAAATATGGCGAACCATCGGTGCCAGTGTGGGTGCGCTGTTGGCTGTGATGGTGCTTTTGCCGGTGCCGCTGATTTTTGCACGTAGAGGGTGACGTGCTTAGACTGGAAAAGTCTGGTGCGTTTTTGGGCTCAGGTTGTGGTATTTTGAGTTTGCTTGGAATAAGAGGCAATGCTTCGTTGGCGTCTAATGAACGATGACGAGCCCCTAGATTCCGCAATCCCTGAGCCGTCAGAGATTTATGAATCAGTGTCGGCGATGTGGGTGCCGCCGACGACGGAAGAGTTGCAACAATTGCTGCCCCAAATCAAATTGCTGGAATTGATCGCCTACGGTGGCATGGGCGCGGTTTACAAGGCGCGGCAGCTCACGCTCGACCGCCTCGTGGCCATCAAAATCCTTCCTCCGGAGGCTCTGAATAACGGCGATATCAATCACGTTGAGAGATTCAAAAACGAGGCGCGTCTGATGGCCCGGCTGAATCATCCCGATATCGTTACGGTGTATGATTTTGGCGAGACTAGTGATGGGCTTCTCTATTTTATCATGGAGTTTGTGGACGGCACGGACGTGTCGAAAATGATCGAGAGCCAGGGTCGTTTGCCACCGCAATACGCTCTGGCCATCACCGCGCATGTCTGCGACGCGCTGCAATACGCGCATACGCACGGTGTCATTCATCACGATATAAAACCGGGCAATGTGCTTATCAACATGGAGGGCGAAGTCAAAGTCGCCGATTTCGGCATCGCGAGTATGGGCGTTGCGTATTTGGTTGGCCTCACAGAAATAAATGTGACCCTGGGCACGCCTGACTATATCGCGCCGGAGGCATTGACGATTGGTGTGGATGTGGACCGCCGGGCTGATCTTTACTCAGTCGGCGTAATGCTTTACCACATGCTCACGAGAACCTTGCCGCAGGGTGAGTATCAGCCTGCCAGCCAACTGGCAGGCTGCGATGTACGCTATGATTCGATCATCGCGCGCGCCTTGCAACAGGACCGGGAGCTTCGCTATCAGAGCGCGCTGGAAATCCGACGGGATTTGGACGACATCATTGCCACACCTGTGATGCAAGAAGGTGATGTCATCGGTCGGGCCGCGATTCCCAAACAGTACGTGCACAGGCGGGCAGTCAACGCGCCCGTCTTCAGAAGGCCCGTCGCGTCGGAATACAATATTGGGCATGTTCCGCGGAATCACGCCGACAAGCTCTGGGTTATGGTAATTGTCGTAGTGCTCGCGGCGGGTGTTTATGTCTGGCAGAAACAGGGTAAATTCACGCAGTCGTTGGCAGGCAATCAAAAGGGGATCATTGCCAAATCCAAAGAAGTCTCGGCACCGCAGCCACATTCCCAGGCCTCGGGGCAAGGGGCATCTTCCATTTTTGATGCCACCGATGCCTTAAAACCGCCGCCAATGACGCAAGATCCTGCAGTCAGTAATAGCTTTGGCAAACCAGATTCTACTCCAAATTCATCTCCGTCTCCGCAGCAGTCATTATCCGCGTTGGACATTGCGAGTGGAATCTGGACCATTGTGCACGACTCTCAAGGGGGCTCGAAGCAGTTGGAATCAAATAACGCCCGGTTCGGCCCCGAATGCCGTGACGGCGCGATCCGTGCCACGATCTTTACGTCTGCCAACGCTTGGCCATACATTTACTTGAGGTGCAGCAAAGATGGAAGCCGCTACGGCTTTATTTTGAATCCGACCGGTAAGGCTGAGATTGGTTATTGGAAATCAGGGGCCAGCAGGGGAGAGGTTGTTAAGGAAGTTGATTATGATAAAAACATCGTACATTGGGATCATACCATCGAACTTCGTGCCATCGGCACCAAGTTGACGGCGTTGGTGAACGGAGTGGAAATGCTGTCGGTGGAGGATGAGAATGTGGGCGGCGGGTGTTTTGGTATTGAGGCCAAAAAGTTGGGGGCTTATGGCGAAATCGCCATCCTCAAATTGGACCACTTGAAGTCATCTGATGATTTGACCGACACCCCGGGAAACCCCAGCATCATCACTGACCCCCGTCTCTCTCAAATCGAAGCCCAGTTCCAGCAGGCATATGACCGTGACATCGTCCGGGCGCATGATGCCTCTGTGAGCGACCTCAATGCGAAATATGTCGCCGCCATTGACCGCGCGGAAACTGCGGCCATCAAAGCTGGAAAGTCGGACGAGGTTCTCCGGCTCAAGGAAGAAAAACAGCGAGTGCAAAACAAGCAGCCAATTTCTCTCACCGACTTCCTCGATCCGGTGCCTGCCAGTCTCCGGCAACTGCGCGGCACCTACGCTGACGCGCTTGTCAAAATCAATCATGACAGCGACCTCAAGGCGCGATCCTACTACACTGAATTGGACAAGCAGTTTGATTCCTTACAGGAGAAACTGATTCGAGAGCATCGCGCTGAAGACGCGCAATTGGTCAAGGACAAGCGCGATCAAATTGCCGATAAAATATCCCGGCACTGAAATCAGCTTCAAAAAAACCGCTCCACCGGAGCAACCTCAATAGCGAAGCGAGGAAGGGCTGAGACACTGCTATAAGGGTGTTGATAAACAAACGCAAAAGTTTCCGATTGACTATTCAGGCGTCGCTCGTTCACTCCACTCAACCGATCATCAATTCAAACCAATAGAATAAAACACTATGTATTCTAAACGTTCTGTTAGCCTGCTGCTGATCTTTTGGTTCTGCCGACAATCCTTATGGTCACAAGTATCCGTTGAGGACTGGCAAATGAAAGCTGTCAAAGAGTTCCCGCAAGGCGGCGCAAATTTTATTCTGTAAAAGTGGCGATTAGGTTTGGGGCGTGTCAGTGGGTTTCATGTTGAGGTAAATTTTTCCGGTGAGCCACACGTCGCTGATTTCGCA